>CAVKVE010000074.1:0-11778 GCA_963659655.1 Bacteroidaceae bacterium
AACGCATAGCCGATGCCCGCAAGCAGCAGCGCAGCGGTTCGTACGCTCGCCGCTATAGTGGCAATAGTAGTTATAGCAATGGCGGCAATCGCAGAGGTGGTTATAGCCGAACCGGTTACAGCAACAATGGCTACAGCAACGGCGGTTATAGCAAAAATGGTTCTATCAATAGCGGTTACAGCAGAGGCAACAATCGCGGATACACCACCGCCCCAAGTGCCGCCGCCAAATCGCCATTCTAACAAAACGCAGTTAGGCAAAAGCAAGCCCAACGAACCAACAACCAAAAGAGCAGTCGAGAATATCGGCTGCTCTTTTTGGTTCCTATGCATTTTGGGGTGGCATACCATTGAATTATGTCATAACCTACATCTCAATAAACTTATTGGGGCAGAAACCATTCGTTAGATATTCCAATTGGCTGAAATAACCAAACTGATTAGAAAGTATGTGCGTGGAACCAATCGTGGCTTCGATGTTGCGATGGGAGTGCCCATAAATCCAATAGTCAATATCGGTATTTGCGATATAATTATCTAGTTCCACAGAAAATGCGCCATTGATAGGACTATCGCGGAACTCATCTGCTGTACACAACTGAGTCGGAACATGGTGAGTGAGGACAATTTTTGTCTTGGCATGACTTTGTTCCACCGCATTTTTGACAAAGCGCAGACAACGCTCGTGTTCAGCATTGAAATCAATGGCATTTAGACGATGACCGTGATACATGATACGATAGAAATCGCTCACGCCTTTTTCCGTGTAATACATTTTGTCGGGTTCAATATACGCCCAAAGGGTTGAAACAATGATATCTATGTCGCCAATAGATACCACCGCATTGTAGTAATAATGCACATTGGGGAGAATTTCACCTACAAAGCCATCGGGAAAATCGGTCGGGTCTGCAAATTGGTAAAACTCGTGGTTACCTAACGCTATAATAACTTGTTCATAGTTTTGCGACGCCCATTTCCAAAATGAATGATGTATATAGTCTTGCGTATTGATATAACCCGAATCACCTGCCACAAGCAAGATATCACCCACCACCTCTAAAGGGTGATTGGCGAACCAATGCGTGTTGTCGGGAAATTCTAGATGTAAGTCGGAGACAAATTGAATTTTCATGATTTTAGTATTTCTGCCATTCGCCTTAATGCACGGCGAATGAGTTCATATTGCGTTACACCTGCATAGTCCAACATATTATCAACCAATAGACTATCTTCCTCTTTAGCAACTTCATCTGCCAAGAGTTTGGCATAATAAGCGCGATGTTCTGCTGATAGAATGCTGCGTAAATCGTCAGCAACCCATTCTGCTCCTGCTACAACTACATCAAAAGTGGTGGCTTCAATATCTATCATAGTTGATAATGACGGACGCGAAATGGCGTATGCAGTAAAGACATTTTGCAGGATGTAATACATGTCTGCCGCATCCTTCTTGGTTGTTAGATGGCGGTCATTCCATGCATCTAATTTGATGAGGAATTGCCCGCTTAACGAGGCAATACGAAATGCGAACATATCATCAACTATTACTTTGTCGGCCTGTTGCATCACATCAGCAAAACAACGCACCGACATAACAGGAGAACCTTCCGGTGGCCACGCAACCATTTCGTTATCCGCAATCGCACCAAAAGGAACAATGTCAACCTCATAGAAGTTGCTACCATTTTCTCCGCGATATATAAACCGTTGTTTAGCCGCTTGTTTCTCGAAATGATTAGTCAGTAGCACCTGCGTAAGTTGCTCATATTGGTTCCAATCTTGCAGTAATACTGCCACATCCAAGTCTAAAGTCTTGCGAGGTGCACTACTTTCTTGAAGTAACAGCATACCGATATCTCTTGCAGCAGCCCCCACAACAAAAAGTTCCATGCGCAGTTGTTGATAGCAGTCAGAAAGGGCGTGCAGTGTCTCTACTAAGAGATCATTCTGCAATAAATTATGTGTAACCTTATACTCCATCATATCAACGATTTAATGCGTTCTGCTGCTTCTTTACAACGGTCGTCTCCTGTTGCCAAAAGGTCGGCATAGATTACCAAAGTGGGAATCTCATCTCCCTTCCAAAACTTTCGATAAACATAGATTTCTCCTTGTGGATTAGGAATCATGCGCCTGGTAGCAATGAGCGCATTTGCATTATCCTCCACATACACATCCCAACGCTCAGGACTGATATATCCGTCAATGATATTTGCAGCGGGTTCGCCACTCCATTGAGCACTATAGGGCAGAGCAATCTCTTTCCATGCCATACGAATAGCAGGTGTCAGGAATCCGAAACGCATCAGCAGTTGTTTTTCTTTGAGCGACTCGGCATAACCGTTAGCCCACCAGTCTATCAACTGTGAGCGTTTGCGCAGCACACGCCCTTTATCGGATGGGACAATATAGCCCTTATCCGTCAATTCTTGCATCTTGGCTTGAATAGAGCCAAGCGACATCTCCGTTTCTTCTGCTATTTGCCGATAATTTTTAGCGACATTATGCTTGTCTCGCAGAAGATAGAATACCAATTTCAACTCAGACTTTTGCATAGTTGTTCATCCTATTATAGTTGTTCATTTATTTTGAACACAAAACTATTTTTTGAACAGATCGACTGCAAAATTACACTTTCCCACTCATATACACAAATTTTGCCTCGAAAAATATTGTCTCACATTGACTTTTTGAGCAATTGGAGACCTAAAGAGGTTATTTACTTATTCGTTATTCGACGACCGAATGCGCTCCCACTATCGTGCTGAGCGCGATTAGAGAGCGGGTGGAGGGTCTGCAAGCCAATTTATACTGCGAAGATACTTCAAGTTTGCGATACACCAAACGACTCTGAAAAATCTCCACCCTGCGGGTCGTATTTTTCATGGCTGCTTTTGGTTCTGTATCTTCCACTTGAAGTCGGAATGCAGTATAAATCGGACAAGCAGACCCTAAAAAGAATAGAGTTGTTTGAAAGAAAAAACAGAAACAAGTTAAGGTTGCGCACGACACATAGCAGTGTATAGAAAAATGAAAACGAGAAAAGAAAATCAAGTAAATCAAAGGAAATGTTTCTTTGAGAAAGAGAACGAGCGGCTCATGCTCATGGTGTATCGTCAAGAACTCCAAGAGATGCTGCGCTTGGCAGAATATGGCTATTAAACAATCAACAATATGTATAACACTCAAAATTTCACAGACATGGATGAAACGAAAATGACCATGGCAACCATTGCAAGTCTTCCGGTATGGAACATCACCGAATTGTGTGGTTACGAGCCCAAAACAACCTTTTGGATGGACTTTAGCATTGCCGACTGCTTTGGTGCTAATGCCGTGCAAGACACCTACAATCGTGCCTTTGCCGATTGGAAAAACAATGCCATTTATCTCACCGAAATGGTGATGGTGCTCAATCACAAGATTTGGCAGCACTACAACCACAACAACGAGTTAGCAGCGTTGTACGACCAACTGTGGCGACAAGCCGACCGGTACGCACTAAACAACCTCAAAGGAAGCGATTTAACCTATTACTACCAAACAACAGACTAAACCCATCACGCAAATGCTGAACGCTCCGGCCGAAAGGTTGGGGCGTTCGCCATTTATAGGCATGAGGACAAAAGAAAACCATTTAATAACCATTCAAAAAAAGAAAACGATGAAAACTTTAGTGATTCACAACGACCTGAAAAAGCGTCTACGGACCGCCGCCGCCAATGGTAGCGTAGTAGCCAACGATGTGCTGAAAGCAGTAGCCGAAGGCAAGACCACCACCGCCAATGCCAACTATTTCACTTCGGTGCGCAAACGCACATCGAATGACGATGGTGTAGGGGTCTATCAAATCAAAATCACTTGTTGCAACAAGGATCTTGAGAATCCGAACTTCCCCGATTTAGGCAGAGAGGACGCTCAATGGCTCAAACATAACCGTTGTGAAATATCGGCATTGAGCTTCGCCGAGCAGTTCGGGCTGACGGGTTACAGCAGCGACGACATCACCTATTTCGTGAGTGCCATCGGTTGCACCGGCAAGATCCATCTCGAACTGATAAGCAGCGAGCAAGACATGGAGCAGGCATACAACATGGAGAACTACCCGAATATCCGGCAGAACTCGGACATGAGTAGCACCCTGCACCATAGTTGTATGCGTTACGAAGAGACCGCCAAACGCGCAGCGGACTTCTACCACAATTTCGCAGGAGCAAAGATGCTCGTAGCCAAAGGCGACGACGGACTTATCTACGGCAGATCTATACTATGGAAAAACATCGAAACACCGCAGTACAACCACCTGTTCTCGTTGATAGAGCGTGTCTATTGCTGCTACGATTTCATCTATACCCTGATGATGCAGTGGGCAGAACGCAATGTGGATCTGCGCAAGCGGGAGAACTCATACAGTTGCACCAACGATTTCGTAACCCTAAAGGACATTCGTCTTAACGAACAAGGCGATATGCTCAACCGTGGTACGCACCTCAATCTAAATCTGCATATCCGTGTCCCGCAACTGAAATGGCACAAATGCGGTGTGCCGTACTTGGATACCTTCCATATGATTTGCTACTGCAACGAGAAAATCTACATCGCCAACCACGAGGTGGAGAGCAATAGTTATCTCGCCGACTGTCGAAACACCAGTGGTCGTGCCGACCGTACCCATTACATCTGCCCCGTCTGCGGAAAGATACATGGTTCGTATGGACTGTGCAGCAACTGCAACCGAACCTACTTCGTCGCCAGTGACTTCGGTTCTTTCTACACCAACAAGAAAGGCTTTGCCCAGTACCAAGGACAAGCCGTCCTGCGCGAGATGTTGCACAAAGGCAAGCCCAACAAACACTTCCAAGCCATGTTAAACACCAATAAACTCTTCAACTAATATGAAACGCAAAGAAAATATGAAACTCTTAGAGAACCTGTACAAAGTGTCGAGTCCCAGCGGACAAGAGCGCACCATGCGCAAATTCATTATGGATTATTGCCAAAAACAGCCGTTCGATGTGACTATTGTCAAAGACAAAACGGGCAATATCTACCTCACCAAAGGGGAGGACAAAACCTATCCGTGTGTCGTGGCGCATTTGGATGAGGTACATCGGCAGAACCGAAACAAAGAGATTGTTATGCACCAAAATGTCATTCTCGGCATAGACCGCAAGGCGATGAAGCCCACCGGCATAGGGGCTGACGACAAGAACGGTATTTGGGTTGCTCTGAATTTGCTCACCACGGAGAAGGTACTTAAGTGTGCCTTCTTCGTGAGCGAAGAGGTGGGTTGTATCGGTTCTGCACGAGCCGATATGAACTTCTTTTCGGATGTGCGATTTGTGCTGCAATGCGACCGGCGAAACGCCAACGATTTCATCAGCACCGCAAGCGATGTGGAACTCTGCAGCAAGGCGTTCTACGAGCGCTGCGAGGCGAGTAAGTTTGGTTACAAGATGACCAACGGCTTGCAGACCGATGTCGTTTCGCTCAAGGAGAAAGGACTGAATGTCTGTGCCGTCAATCTATCATGTGGGTATTACAATCCGCACCAAGAGAACGAGATGACCCGCTTCGATGAGTTGCAAAACTGTTTGGCGCTCTGCGAGCATATCATCCAAACCGTCACGGAGGTGCAAACGCATGTCTATAAGCCGAAGACCTCTTTCCGCACGCACTACCTGCACGATATGGATGATAGTCTGTTCGGCTACCATAGTGCGTGGCTCGAGCAGAACCAATCTGTCAAGCAGGTCGCCGAGACGGAGATAGGCAACGACTATATGCGTCTGTCAGACCTCTATTCCGACGAACAGGTGCGCTTGTACCTAAGGCGCAAATACCAATTCATCAACGATTCCGGCTTTATTGACCAATGCATTGATACGCAAAATAATAACCGTATCCCGTTCTAATGTCTAACCCCATAAATACAACCTATTATGTCACAGTTCAATCAACAAAAACAATCGGAACGCTTCGAAGAGGCGATACGCCAATTCCTAATCCGGCAGGGTGAAAAAGACCCTGCTTTCCTGCAACGCTGCTGCGAAGTGAGTAAAACGCAGAACAAAAACACGGCAGACTGCTGCACCTATATTATCAATCAAGTGAAGCAATCGGGGCGGTGTGGCTTTACCGATGACGAGATCTATTCTATGGCGATGCACTATTGGGATGAGGACAAAATAGAGGTAGGCACGCGCCCCAAATGTCAGATAGTGCTCAATCACGAGGTGCAACTGTCCGAAGAGGAGATTGCCGAGTGCAAGCGAGAGGCACAAGAACGCCTGATTCGTCAGCAGATGGAGGCACTCAAACCCAAAAGCACCGCCCCGTCGGTAATGAAGAAAGCAGAAAATGAACTATCATTATTCGAAGTGGGACTTCTATAAATTGCTTTGTAGTCCTACTTCGTTAAACTTATTATTAAACGGGGAATTTATAGAAGTTCCCTTAAGCGTTATGAAACCCAGAACAGCATTTCAGAAGAGGGTCGTTGCCACCAACGGCTCTCTTCGCACCATAGATCCTAAGCATTTTGTTGAGGTCTATAACCGAGCCTGCGAGCATATCGCATTCCAAAACAAGCAAAAAACACTCATCTGTGGCGACTGTGGCGTACTTATCGAGGATGTCAAATGCAACCGCAAAGGCGAGGTCATCTGCCCGCATTGCGGCAAGCGGCTCAAACCGATGGCGAACCGCAAGTGGTCGTACAAGCAGGCGTACTACATCATGGCAATCGATCAAGCCAACGGCTTTCAAATCCTGCGCTACTATTTGCTT
The DNA here is from genome assembly GCA_963659655.1 of Bacteroidaceae bacterium. Classification (GTDB taxonomy): domain Bacteria; phylum Bacteroidota; class Bacteroidia; order Bacteroidales; family Paludibacteraceae; genus Colicola. Next base: position 6,792 of record CAVKVE010000074.1, read on the forward strand.
TATACCTATTTCCACAAAGGGAAAGCCGTGTGCCTCTGTCCCATAGAAGTGTTTCGTGTGTATATCGACGAGAATGGGCAACGAGCGGTGTGTGCCAAGTTGCGAACCTCGTTCTGTTCCTATCGCGACCAATGGCGATACGATAGCGACATTTGCCTGCGCCAAGTCAACAGGCAATGGCCACACACCCCTTATGATGTGCGTGCATGGGCAAACCTGCGTGCAAGACGATTGAGCCAAAAAGGCAAATGGACAAAACTAAATGTGCCGGACAAGGACTTCCCGTCAGCAACGACTATCTGCAAGATATTCCGGGACTATCGTTTCGAAACAATTTGGAAAGCCGGTATGTACGAAATGGCGTATTGCTTGGATGAGGAGGCAATGGACACGCTATGGCCTGCCCTCAAGATCTGCCTGCGCAACCGTTATATTCCTGCCGACGCAAGCGATTATATCGATTATGTGCGGCAGTTGATTCGCTTGGGTAAGGACATTCGCAATGCGCACTATGTGTGTCCCACGGACTTACGGGCAGCGCATACCCGAACCAACGAGGCGGTACGCAAGATTCTCGACCGAGAGAAGTACGAGAAGGAAAGAGAACGCATGGCGTTGGCAGAAGAAAAGTATGCGCAACGGATCTTTCCTTTCCTATCGCTGAACATAGCCAACAAGCACTTCCGCATAGCGGTCTTGCCCACGGTTCAGTCGTTCTACGAAGAAGGACAGTCCATGCACCATTGCGTCTATAGCAACCGCTACTACGAGCGGGAAGACTCGCTTATTCTGTCGTGCCGGGATCGGCAAAACCACCGTTTGGCAACGATAGAAATAGGACTTCCGCAAGGCAACATCCGCCAAGTGAGAGCGGCGTGCAATCAAGTGCCGGAGCAATACGATTCTATCGTGCAACTGCTTACCCAACAACGCAACCAAATCAAACAATTATCCGCCCAATTGGCATAATTACTAACATCCTAAAACAATAAGATTATGATTCAATCAATCAACGAAATGCTGCAGAACCACCCCTTGGTGACTGCAGCCCAACCACTAATCAACTACAGTGTCCAACTGCGTCAGCATGGCGACAAATCGTATCGTGACAAGATTATTCGGTTTCAGGAGCAGGACGAACTGTCTGCTTGGAACAAAGTCAAGGAGTTATACGACCTATCAAGTCCGAGCAACAAACATATCCGGATCACGCACATCAAAAGCGGTCTGTATCCCTTGTACTCGTTCGCCAACACCTACAGCCAAGATTGGTACTTTGTGTTGCATTGGCGTGAAAACGAGGTGCCAAGCCCCAATGCAAAACACATTGCGCCTATTGCCCAACCCATAGCCCAACCTATAGCCCAATCTATAGCCGAACCTATAGCGCAACTTAATGCCCAACGGGTGTCAGAACCCACCGTTCCACCGTAAACGACACCCCGCACATTTGCTATAGGAACACTATAGGAACACTATACGAACTCTATAGGAACACTATACGAACTCTATAGGAACACTATAGGAACACTATAGCACCACTATAGCAACTACCGTCTTACTAAAAATTATAAAGAAAGCATTCAGCCGTCACCTACGGGTCAGATACGGGTCACCTACGAGTCACCTACGAGTAGCAGATTATACAAGAAACATTAAAAAAGTACCAATCTTCCCGTTTAAGCCAGCACTCTACCTGTATAAGGCAGCCATCCGTTCTAAACCAATCGGTGGCACTACAAAAAGAGCATCCGTGAGGACAAAACCTCGCCGATGCTCTTTTCTGCTATTTGCCTTTTGCCCCATGAGATAGTTTGAAATGGGGACAAAGTCGTAGGTCTATTGTGTGAATTGTTGTAATTTTGCCTCGTAATTCCACGAAAACAATAGAACAACGACACAAATCTACAAATTATTCCAAACACTTTCTCAATTTATCCACCTCAACTTGCAGTTTCTCGGGATTCTGCTGCTTGAGTTTTGCCAAATTAAGCAGTTTCCACTGCACGGAAGGATAGGCACTCAAATCTCCTGCAGAACACAGATTCCAATCCGGCTCGCCTTGCTCAAAAGATAGCAAGAATAACTTATCTTGTTCTCGCAGACCATTCAGGACATATTGATGCAATTCCGTTCGTGTGTTTACATAATCATCGTAAGAAAAAGCATCTTCGGTCATTCCCAGAAATTGCTTCTCTAAAGCGTCTCGTTGGTCTATTGGATTGGGCATAATTGATTCTACTATAGGTTTATCACTTCCCGCCAGGCAAAAGAGAAGTCCGTTACGAACCTTATCAAATGGTGTGTCTTCCATTAGATATTTGCAGTCAAACAAGTCGCGAGGGTGTTGGCGAGAAAGTGCAGCAGATATTTTTCCGCCATACAATTGCCCGAACGAAACGGTGCGGCATTTGGTCGATATTTGAAATTCTCGTTGTGCTGCTTCGCATAGCGGTTTTATTTCTACATCTTCAATAATGCCTCGTTTCGTACCATTTACTTCTATTTTTACGCTTATACCTTGGTGGGTGCAAAGCAATTTCCATACATTTGTTTTATGGACTACTTGTATGCCCGGTATTGTCGTTTCAATGGATTTCTTTAGTTGAGATAACAAGGTATTTATGGCTGCTAAACTCTCCTCTCGCCCAACGATAGGTATATAGGTCAAATCAATATCCACGGAATAGCGTGGCATATTTCTATGAAATAGGTTGATAGCCGTTCCTCCATGCACTGCAAATTCGGGTATCTTATATACCAATGGCATAATGCGTAAGAGCAACTGAACTTGTTTGCGATATTCGTCGTGATTATTCATAATCGGCTAATTCTGTCGGGATGGTTATTTTGTATTTATTGATAAATGTTCCTCCTGCTTCAATACGAAGAGGCGAATCGGTTAACCCTACATTAGAGATGTCTATATCTTCGAACCATGCATGACCTGCTTTTTCCGCCATATAGAGATACATGCGTTTCACTCGTTGATTATCCACCCGCCGCAAAACTTGTTCTACTTCACGAGGACGCAAAACGGTCAAGAGTTCCATCAATAGATACAGGTCCATATAACTATTATAGGTTGGTGCTAATTGTAAACACTCCGCGAATGCCTGTTCTGCAGAAGAGATGGGTAACTCAAGTTCATACTCGTGTATAGTTTCGGGAGGATTGCAAAAATCCTTCATATAAACGGGTACTATGTGTCTATCAAAAGCATCAAGCCTTAACCATTGCGGTGTATAGGTATTATGAAGAGCAACTATCAGACGGGGTTTTCCCATTGGGACAAAATGCATATAACCATGCAACTCCAGTGCAGAATTGGCAGCAATGTGCAAGCCATCTCCTATCTGCTTTTTGTAGGACGCTATTGCTGCATAAGCCTGCGGTGTATCGCCCTTACGAAAGATAACCCCTCTACATAAACGCTCAAACCAACCATTGTCACAATAGCATTTGACCAACTGATTTGACCAACCGTTGGCAGATAACCACTCCGAAAAGCAGACTCCATGTGGCAGACAAAATGAGAGTAGTTTGTTTAGTTTGTCTTGTTCAGCCATAGTAACACTTTATTTATTGAGTGAATTTTGCTGCAAATTTACACTGCTTTTTTCAAACACACAAATTTCTCTTCAAAAAGGCCCATAATCCTATCTCCTTCGTGAGGACAAAATTGTTATTGCCAGTGTTCTATTCATGCATATTACAATTCCGGTTACAAATTCCAAAAACAGACCGTAACAGCATAATTAGTATAAAATCAACAAGTTAAGTTCATCGAATCATGCGATTACAAAATTACAATCATTTTGCAACTATATTCATCACAACTTATTTTCTTCCTATTCGCTACCGAACGAGAGGTTGTTGTGATACATTTTTTGAGCGATTCGAGTGTCCTTGTGGTTCGCATACCGACTTGTCATCGCCAAGTCGTGATGACCGGCCTGCTTCATTACATCAATCGCCGGAACGCCATTCTCTAACATGTTTGTAATACCCGTATCTTTCAGCGAGTAGAGTTGCATACTCTCCGGCAGATTCAGTTTCTTGCGCATCTCCACCCAAGTCTTTGAGTAAAGGGCAGACGGTGCAGGAACGCTGTTCGGCACAAGGTCTTTCCCGCAGATATAATCGTCCTGTGGCAACACATCAAAATGCAAATCGTGCATCAGTTCTTCAATCTCTGCCGTGATACCCACTATGCGCGAGCAGTGGTTCTTCGATACTTCCGGCGGAACCATTATGCAGTGGTCTTTTATGTGTATATCGCGCAAGCGTAACTCCCGAATCTCTTTCGGACGAATAAACCCGCTGTAAATCAGCATACAAACCAACAAGAAACCTTTCTGATTGTTGGCAGTCAGATACTCTTTCACTTTCACCAACGCATTGTCCGTCACCAAGTCCCGACGCTTCTCTTCGTTGCGTTGCAATTTCAGTTGCGCAAACGGATTGTTTGTAATCAGTTCTTCTTCCATGCCCCAAGCAAAAAACAATCGATGGCTCTTGATGTGGTTGTTGAGCGTGCGTGTGGACATATCCGTTTGGTCACCCCGCTTCGACTTATGCTTGCGTGCTTCCTCTTCACGATAGGCCAAATAGGCTTGCGCATCGGCTCGACTGAAATCTTGCGCTTTCACCCCCGGCAAATACGCATTCAGATAACTCTTGAACAGTTTCGCCGCATTATTGTACGACCGCATGGTGTCCTTGCGAAGCGTATTTTCTTTGGCAACAATAAAACGGTCAATCAAATCAACCAATGTGATACCCTCATTGGCAGACTCATGCTCTTGCCTTGGCTCTGCTTTCGGAGGAACAGAAGGCACAAACTCAACCTCCACCGAATGTTCCGGCTCATCGTTGCTAACAATTGGTTCAGCAACAACAGGCGAGACGGCAGACGAATTGGCAATAATCGCTTTGAGGGCAGACACTTCTTTCTGCAATTCGTTAATCATGTTCAAATAAGTGT
>CAVKVE010000075.1:0-5945 GCA_963659655.1 Bacteroidaceae bacterium
GCGGGACAATAGTCGTACACGGTGGAGATATAGCGGCTGTACGCCACCTCCTCTTCCCACACCACAATCCGTATATCTTGGTGCACGGGGTTCTGCTTATCCACAATTTGCAAGCTGAGCGAATAGGTTCCCGTATCGGCTTTGCAGAATACAAAATCCCGCTCAGTGCTGACGATAGAGTCCATTCCGTCCGCTGCCGGCATGGTCCAACTGTAGCACTCGCCGGGGAACTCGGGATGCAGTACCAGCGCCCGCATACGCTCAATGGCATATACCTCGTCGATACCGAGATTTACCATCGGAATATCGCTTTTGCAGCCTGACAAGAAGACTCCCCCTACCCCCTCAAAGAGGGGGACTAAGATAGAGAATAATACCTTCTCTATTTTTGTGAATATGTGTTGTAATCGTTTCAAAGTATTTCCAATGTCTGTTTAATTTTATTTGCATTGTGTATAGTCCACATTCTACTATACCTTTATTCAGTTACGGATTCCCCCTCTTTGAGGAGAGCACTGAAAAAGTAGCAAATTTCAAAAATATCGCCCTGAGAATTCGATATTTGAGAACGCTCCTGCTTGGGGGACCGAATATTTTGCTCTCGTTTTGGAAAATATCGGACTTTTTCAGTGCCCCCTCTTTGAGGGGGTAAGGGGGAGTCATACACAAACACAATATGTGCGGGGATGTCGCCTGTGCGGACCGACCAACGCTTCTTGCCTGTGCTGTCGTAGCAGTGCAGCACCCCGCTCGACACATAGTTCTTGGCGTCCGTCACGAATATATCGTGGTTGTACGGATTCACGGCTATTCCGTATGGAATCTTGATGTCGCTCTCCGTGCCGTCAGTGATAAAATGCTCCGTCACGAGTTGTTTCGTTGCTGTATTGAGGATACCATACGACACGGCATTCTCCTCCGTCTGATTGTTCCACGCCACGGCGTAGAAATAGAGCGAATCGCCCACAATAGTCATCTCCGAGCAAGGAATATCGAGCGTATCCGTCACCACCATATCCGTGGAATAGGCTGTCTTCTTGTCTAATACGAATAGTCGGGACGGAATCGTCTCGTAGTCGCCACGCGAGGACACCCATAGTTTGCCGTACGCATCTTTGCGGATGCGGTGCAGGTTTATCCCCACGGGAATTTTCTCCGTCTGCTTCATGCCGTATCGCTCCACCACCGACACCGTATAGTCGTAGTTCGGCACACGGTATCCGCCCGAATTCGCCACATAGATGTAGTCGCCCAGTATCTCCAACTCATCGGGTTGATAGCCTACCGTCACCTTGTTGGTAACCTCTAATGTCGCCGTATCCACCTCGAATACTGCTCCCAACTGCGCATCGGGGTCAATAGCCACAGGCCCCACATACGACGACACATACGCCTTGCCTCGTGCGAAACGGATATAGCGGCAGTTCGGGATGTCTACCTGCCCGATACGCTTACAGGTTTTTGCGTCCATCACCTCCACCTTGTGCGAACAGTTGATCACGGCGTAGAGGCGCGAACCGTAGATTTGAATATCGTTGCCCACATCGCCCAACTCCATCACCACATTCGGGTTACGCTCGGAGTAGATATTGCGGATGTAGTAAGCATTGACAAAATCGACATAATCAATACTTGCTTTGTTGCTGCCCATATTGCCTTCGTTGAGCAGGTACATCCCTATCGGCTCATCGGGCGCGAAGTCGTCTATCGAGCGTATCTCCAGCGGCAGCAACTCATACTCCGATGGCACCACCAACTCATCATGCCTACACCCCACTAGAAGCGAGAAAAAGACTCCCCCGACCCCCTCAAAGAGGGGGACTAAACCTCCCCTCACCCCTCGCCAAAACACCGCGGGAGAGAGGGAAAAGATAGAGGACAATACTTTCTCTATTTTTCGGAGTATGTGTTGTAATCGTTTCAAAGTATTTCTAATGCCTGTTTTATTTTAAGGATTACGCCATCGGGACATACCATCACTTCATCATTGGTAAAACGCACGAAACGATACCCCAATGCGGTCAATCGATTTTCCCTATTTCTATCCAACTCTTTTTGTTCACTTGTGGAATGATATGCGCCATCTACCTCTACAATCAAACTTTTTTCTAAGCAAACAAAGTCCACAATATACTCATCGATAATGTACTGACGCTTAAACGCAACACCTAATTGCTTTCTGCGCAATAACTCCCACATCACTCTTTCCGCTTCTGTAGGATTTTTCTTCATACCTTTGGCTTTCTCTCGCAACAGCGGATACACCATTGGATTTGCCACATTGTATATTGTACCCATTGGATTATATAATATAAAATTCCAGACCTCCCCAATTCTCCGACTCCCCCTACCCCCTCAGAGAGGGGGACTTCAGAGCATCTGACACCCCCTCCGGCTGCGGGGTCCCCACAAGCAACGCGCAGTGGGGTGCTCTTGGAGGGGCTTGGGGAGGTCTGGGTTATAGGTGTCTTAGTATTCCACCACGATGCTGCCTCGGTAGTTGCGTTTGGGCATGGGGTAGTTCAGGATAACATCGTAGTCTTGTCCGAGCAGGTTATTTATCTCAAATGTGGCTTTGAGCAGTATCTTTTTTATTCGCCACGAGCCTGTAAGCGACATATCGTGCGTATACCACGGCTGCGTATGGTTATATATAATGTTCTCCTGTTGGTTGTAGCGCTCGCCCACATAGATAAAGCTATAGTTCAGCGCATATCCCCGCCACGAAAGCATACCTATCGCCGAACCGCTATGCCACGGAATATACGGAATTTGGTGCCCGTAATAGGTGTCCGCAGGGTCCGTCACATCAATGGCTTTCTGATAGGTATATTGCACCTTTGCCGTGAGGGCAATGTCGTAGGGGAAGCGCAGCGTCATCTGCATATTGGCATCCACGCCGTGAATCTTCACCAAACCCAGATTGAGCATCGTCCAGCGGAACTGCTGCCCCTTGGGATACGCAATAATCTTGTCTTTTACTTTGTTGTAATACACATCTACCGACACGCCAAAGTGGTTAAAAATCTGCCGCGGCTTCAGGTAGTCGTACGAGATACCCACATTGTGCTGAATCGCCATCTCCGGACGCAGATAGGCGTTCCCCATATCGGTATAGTACAAGTCGTTGAAGGTAGGATACCGATACGCCTGCTTGTAGAACGCATTGAGTTTCAAGTCAATGCGTTGGAACGGTTTGTAGGAAAGAAAGACTGCGGGGGTAAATTTATATTTGTTCGGTGCTTCGTCACGCTCACGGGCTTCTTCGTTGATGAAAGTGCCCAAGATACTTGCCTGTATACGCAGATAGTCGTACACATTCCATGCGGTTGCCGCTGCCAACCAATGCGAGAAACGGCTCACGGACATATAGTCCGACAGCCCATTCCACTGCAAGTCGTAGGACAACGACATATCCCACCAATCGAAAATGGCAACCTTGTTTGCCCACGAGAGGTACGCCTCCTGTTGGTTGTAGGTATTATCGACATGTATCAGTTTGTCATCGTTGTTGACATAGCGAGTGTGATCGTATGCATATTTGGCATTCACTTTCACCGACCAGCGATTGAAAAACTCGTCTTGCCACGAGGACTGTACAAACATATCCCTATCCCATAGCCGCTCGCCCCGCCGCCACACATTATTCACAATCGCTCCCGGCACCCCTCGCTCGGAGTTGTAGTAATAGCCCTGTACCTTCCAAAATCCCGTGGTGGAATAGTAATAATTCAGCCCTGCCTCCACCCGCACGGCATTCACATCCCCATTCTGCCGCACCGCCGTGGTGTCGTATGCCAACTCGCCCGAAGGCGTTACACGCCGATAGCGGAACTTGTATTTACCATTGGAATGCACCACCTCGGCGTTCATCGAGAGGCTCAGTTGCTCCGTCAGTTTGGCATCGAAAAGCAGAGAGGGATTTACCAACGCAAACGACCCTGCTTTGAGCCCTGCGCGTATATGTACATTCTTGCCCTGCTCAAACTTCGGGCGACGGGAATTGAGGTAGATACTCCCCGCCGAACCAAACTCCCGCGCAGATTGAAAAATATCGCTTTTCTGCCCGTTGTAGAGCGAAATCTCATCGATATTTTCGAGCGAGAACTTTCCTAAATCCACTTGTCCGTTCTGTGCGTTACCGAGCTGAATACCATTATAATAGACGCCCAAATGGTTCGTTCCCATCGAGCGGATATTCACCGTCTTGATACCTCCTACTCCGCCGTAGTCCTTTATCTGCACGCCCGAGAAGAATCGAATGGCATCCGCCACCGAGAGGCTGTTCATTTGCTCGAGTTCTTTGCCCTCCAAGCGTTGCGGTTGGATAACATCCTTCTCCTTATATTTAGCCGTCACCTGCACTTCCTGCACCTCAAATTGGCGCACAACAGAATCTAACTCTGCTTGCGTTTGTGCGCACACAGAGCCGCACCACACGGCGCATACGAATATGAGAAAGTGTTTTTTCATCCGTGTCCATTGCTCCAATCCTCGGGAGCAGGCAGACAATTAGTAAATTTGTAAGTATGTAAATTTGCAAATTAGGCAGAACTACATGGAGTTACCATCGAACGACCATCGCAAAGCCCATTACAAATTTCACATTACAAATTAAACATTACCTTTGGCAGGTTTTCTGACTCCGGGCTAACTATCCAAGCCTTCCCACTCGCATTTCAGACAGCGAACAGTGACTTCTTTTGAATAGATTGACCTCCCCCCCAAAAAAGTAGGGGATTTCCCCTTCTCTGCCTTCCCCCTCATTGAGGGGGACAGGGGGAGTCGGGTTGTGCGTCTTGCCCATTACAGCAGCGGGTCTGTATCGGATTTGCACCGATTTCCCTTACCAAAGACGGCACAAAGATACGGCTTTTCATGGATATACACAAATGAAAAGCCGTCAAAACAATAAATGCCAAATCGAAAGGGCAATTTATTTTGTTAGATTCCAACCGGTAGAGATAAGGACATGCGTACTATCGCCGGCTGCTACAATCAGGAAACATTCCGCATCCTCATGCGTGTTTATCAGTTGCAGTGCCTTGTCTTCGCCCAGTACCATACACGCTGTGGCCAACGCATCTGCCCGCATACACGATGAAGCCACTACGGTGGCGCTCAATAGGTTGTGCTGCACCGGATAGCCCGTACGAGGGTCGATAGTATGGCTACGACGCTGTTGCCCCTCATAATAAAAATTGCGATAGTTGCCCGATGTAGCCATACAAAGATCGGTCGTTGAGATTACCTCCTCCATATCTGTGGATTGCCCCGTCGGGTCATCCACAGGCTTGGTGATACCGATACGCCATGGCTTTCCCTGCTTATTTACGCCTTTAGCCACCACTTCGCCCCCAATATCGACCAGATAGTTCTCGCATCCGTGCTGCGCCAAGAGCGCGGCAATCACATCGCACGACTGCCCTTTCGCCACCGCACTTGCATCAAGCATGATACGCGGGTCGGCTTTCTGCACCCTATGATCCCGAAGCAAGACCTTACCAAAACCCACCAACGGCAACAGGCTGTCCACTTTCTCGGTCGTCACCTGCTCCTTATTCTTAAAGCCAAATCCCCACAGATTGACCAACGGTGCCACGGTGATATCAAATGCCCCGTTGCTCTCACGGCTTACTCGCTCCGCCTCCGCCCACATCTGCTCAAAGTAGGCATCCGTTGTCGTGTCACGATTCTGATTGATGTGACTGATAACCGATTCCGAGTTGAACATACTGAGCGAGTGGTCAAACGCCTTGAATGCAGCCTGTATCGCCGTGTCAAGGTCAGCCGTGGCCTGATACTGAATAGAATAATAGGTGCCAAACACTTTGCCTTGATGGGTGTAGTACTGCGGTTTTTCATTCCGCGCCATCATCAAACCAAATACCCCCACAGCCAACACAACAGAGAGTACAATATATGCAATACGAGATTTTTTCATC
>CAVKVE010000075.1:6163-7312 GCA_963659655.1 Bacteroidaceae bacterium
TGTTACAACAAAAAATGATGAACTATGAATTGTCTGCCTTACCACTCCCGAAGGTAGAATTCATAATTCATCATTCTTAACCTATAATTAGAACCAGATTCCTACCCCTACACAGCCATTGAGCCGTTGGTATAGCTTTTCATCCGCCACACCATTGATGAAGACATTGTCTTTGGTCATCTTATAGGTATTGATAGATCCCTGCGCAAAGAGCGAGATCTCGCACACATCGCCTATCGACCACGGCTTCTCAATACGCGCGCTCACATTGTTCACCGCAAAGCCGCCCTCGTAATCGGTATAGAAACTCTTCCACGGCGTCATACCTACCTGCAGCCCAAGCGTGATGTCGCAGGGCAAAGCAAAATCATATCCTAACTCAATATAAGAAGAATACGCACGCTTCAGAGCATCTTCCTCTGTCTCGGTTTCCAACTCGTAAATATCAGCACCAGCCACCATCGTGTACCAGTTGATATAGAGTGGGAAATCCAATAGGTCGCCGAAGCAGTACCCTACCTGCACCTCAGTTTGGCTGCCGTTGTCGTACGCCTCCTCAAGATCTTTCTTCCAATTGAAGAAGTTGCCATCGCCATAGTAGTAATGCGTAACCCCCAGCGTCAGACCATAGAAAGTGAATGATGCCTCGATGTCCACCTCCGGATAGAACTCCGTACCGGCTTGGTCGTCTGTCGCTTTACGGAACTTCCAGTCGCTGGCACCCAGACTTGCCCACGCACCGATGCGGAACGAAGTATGCTCCGTATCAAAGCCGACCAACGCCTCCGGTTGGAAGCTAAGACCACCATTGTACTGCCCGCGCCACAAATAGGCGCTTGTCAACTCGGCACCTGCCTCGTAAGCAAATTCGATGGACTTCTCTTGCGCTATGGCAACTGTAGTAACCACCATTGCCAATAGACTAACTAATACCTTTTTCATTTTAGAAAGTAAAAAGTTTGTTTGATTGTTGATAGTTATTATAGAAACGCCTCTTGATAGGCGCCTTTTATTTTACTGCATTGTGCCGTCGCCCGGCCATCTAAGAGCAGGCTATCAGCAAGCCATTAATGGGAGGATACCAGTCCGACTAATAACAGATTCGACTAATAACAGATCCGACTGATAGCATATACGACTAATAGCAGA
>CAVKVE010000075.1:7376-8811 GCA_963659655.1 Bacteroidaceae bacterium
TTGCAGAGCACCCGCGAAGTCTATTCAATGAGAACTTGGGAATGCGGCAAGAACTGCCGATTCCATGATATGCCAACCGAGAGGTTGGCGTTTAGGCGTTGGGCGGATGGATGGCGAGGCGTCCAGCGTATATTGTCCTTATTTATCCGCCACGGGTTGAACATTAGGTCGCCCACCAACGAAATAGCACAGGAAGGCAACTGCCACACCTTATGGAACGAAACATCCACATTGACGACAGCAAAGCCACCCTCGAAATTGGTATAGAGGCTGCGCCACGGGGTCATCCCGACGGCCGTGTGAATAGCCATGGTATAAGGAAGGGCGAACTCGTATTTAAGCTCAAAGTAACTGGAATAGGCTCGGTGCAGTTCGGCGTCGCCCTCAAGCAAATAGCCGTCCCGCCCGACAAAGCGAGTGCACCACAAGAAGCTGAGCGGCAAGCGATTGCTCACTCGATAACGAAAGCGCAGCTCATCCGTATTGCCCGCCTGCCCGGGGGCTGCGTTGTCGAAATTGAAGAAATGCGTGCCATCAAAGTACACGGCATGCAACCAATAGAGCTGGACACCCCAACGGTCAAAGCCAACCGTAATATCCACCTCAGGATTAAAGCCCGTGAATGCCCAATCGGTGGCGCCTACATTCCACCACATATCGGCAAACAGCCCCTCGTAATTAGCGCGAGCAGAGGCTTGGACACCGGGACCTCCTACATACAACCCGCGCCAAATATAGTTCGCCACAAGCGATGCATCGGCACTCAACACGAGACCGGTTCGCTTCGGCGCCGGATCAAGCCACCTATTTTCAGTGCCTTGCGCAAGAGTTGGTTCGGGAGTGGTAAGGGAAATGAGAAGAAAGAGAGAGAAAATAAGAAAAGGCACTACTCCGACGCTTTGCGTCCGAGTAGATGCCTTGCATTTATTAGAAATGGCTCCTGCCACTCTTGCTACAGACCCTTCTGAGCCGCCCACGCAATGCGCAGAGCCACCTCAAGGATGCGGGTATCCGCCAGTTCTACAATGCCGCCCTCGGGGCCGGGCTCGATATGATAGCCGTGTTCTGCAGAGCCTTCGCCGTTGAAATAGGCGCGGACTGCGTCTGCCTCGATACCTAACTCTGCTGCGATAGCGTCCATACTGCCGTGGGGCAGACTGTCTTTCACTTCACGAAGACGATTGAATGTTGTGCGAATCATAACTTGGTGTGTTTTTGTTGATAATATAGATTGAAATAGTATGTTCTATGGATTGAAACAGTATGTTTCTATTGATTGAAATAGTATGTTTCTATAGATGGAATAGAATGTTCTCTATTGATTAGTGGTGCAAAGGTACGAAAAAGAAATAATATCTCCAAATATATTTTACAACTATATGTATATTTTACAACCGCCTATACAGAGTTGGTAAGGCACTCCTTCGGGAATGGG
>CAVKVE010000075.1:9194-11608 GCA_963659655.1 Bacteroidaceae bacterium
ATGTACATCCTATTTATTGGCGTTGAAATAGAATGCCACATAGAGATTGGCTCCTATATTATCCGTGCCAAAATGGAAGCCATGGCTCGCAGGAGATACCTTCTCCGTGTATTCCTCCACCTGCTTCGTCATCGTGTTCCAACCCTCATACACATACGCAGTGGCCGGATTTATCTCGTAGTACAGACCTACATTGACATTAGCGCCCAACGCAATCTTTGGTGCGACAAACCACTCAATCCCGACGCTACCATATATGCCTAACAGGTGTATCAAGTTGTCTGCCTTCAACGCCAAGGGGCGCGCATCCGGCATATAGCCGGCTGCGGAAGTATAGGATGGAGCTACAATAAAACCGGAGGTACTGGCATCCGTGTTGATGGTCGGCGTTTGGTTCATCTCGGTGATGGCATTTCCGTAGCTATACTTGTACGAAACGCTACCAAACGCATAGTTTACCCCTGCACCAAACACACCCTGCACCGGACGGGTCTTGCCCACACGATATTCGACCCCCACGGCAATACTTCCGCACGCCATACTTCCCTTGCGCTTATCCACCACCTTGGCCTGACTAAGCGGGTCGAGATAGAGTGCCTCGTCGTCTAACACATAATGGTTCTCGGACTTGACGGAGATGCCCATACCGATATTGGCTTTCACGCCGAGCTTGTCGGTCAGCATATACGACCCCATAATAGAGGCCATCGGGCTGGCTCCGACAATATCCATCGCCATCGGCTCACCCGCCAAATCGCCCAATGAATTTTGGCCGGTATAGCCACTAAACATATTTCCAAGATAGGTTGCAACCGGATTGAGCGAGAAGCCCACCGAGAAATCACCCTGAACAGGCAGCCATGTGGAGTAGTCCTTAGCAGCACGCTGCTCCGGAGTTTCCTTTTCGTGCGCATACACGGCAGGAACTGCCAACGATGCCACCAATAGTATTCCTAAAAACTTTTTCATAATAGAATCAAAATTAGAGTTGTGACTATTCGGTCGGAAAACAGTCCCTATTCGCCTTTCTCCACGCGGCTCTTCTCACCGATGAGGGTTAATAGGGAGCGTTTCCTTCCTCTTACTATTCCATAGTTAGACAAGATTCAATTAGTACGCCCAACCGAGCGGATTCTCCGACTTATACAGCACATAACCCTTAACATATGTATCTATATTCGGGTTGCCGATGCCATAGATATCCTGCTTAGCATAGTCGGGCACAAACTTCAGGGTGAGGTCGCTGAGCACACAACCGATCAACAAATCACCGTCAGACATATTCTTATCCACATAATCGGACTTGTAATAGCCATTTACCTCTTGCGATTTGCGCACATATTTCTTCTCATCGGAATCGTATTTATAATAGTAGTGGTCAACGGTATTGAGATACGATTTGGCTTCTACCTCCACCACCAGGTCGGAAATATCCCACGAGTCGTACAGATTGGCCTCAAACGAGTAGGCACCATCCTTATCGGCAGTCACATTGAAAATCAACTCACGGGTGTCCGAAGAAGAATAATAGTCATAAACCGTCACAACCAACGACACAGGCTTGGTGGCATCACGCGTACCGGCCACTGCCGTATAACCCAAATCCGGATTCGATGGGTCTGTGTATTCCTTTTTCTCATATTGCTCCACAACCTTGCCGGATATAGAAACAATCTGATTGCGCGTCAAGATAGGCTTCTCCACATCCTTGGTAATCGTAATGTTCTGTGCGGTGAAGACCTTGCCTTGCTCAATTTCAACCGGTGTGGATGCCTCCGGATAGGAAACCTCCATCTCCATAATGGCATAATTGACAATGTCGTAGTACTTGCCGATAAACGGACGAGTATAGACCCTCATACCCGAAATAGCCTCCTGCCCCACAGGAACCTCTACCTGATAGAAACCATTGGCATCACAAGTAGCCTCGAAAAGCTTCTGTCCACCGGCAGCATCCTTGTCGTACTCCGTGTAATCCACCTTAACGGCCACCGCAACGCCATCGGCCGGCTTGCTCAGTTTGGCAAATCCCGACCCATCAGCCACATAGCCTTGGTCGATATATACATATCCTTGTACAGTAGCTTTGGTCGAAATGTCATCAAAATTGAGTTCGGATTGTTTTTGGCAACCTACAAGCGCCAAAGCTGCGAAAGCAGCCACTAATAAATTACGTCTCATAATAAAAAAAAAAAAAAATGATTTAGTTATTAATTATTGGATATATAGCAAAAGTAATTTAGCTCAACAAAATGTTCTATTTAAGAACTATTACTTTCTAAACGCAAAGCAAAGGTACAATACATTTCCAATATATCCAAATTAAATATACATTTTTCCGTGAATTTATGTTATAAAGCAGAGAAAGTACTACAATTATTTAGAAAAAAGTTCTGAAAATTATGCCAACGGGA
>CAVKVE010000076.1:0-11340 GCA_963659655.1 Bacteroidaceae bacterium
TACGGCGTGGACTTCGGTTGCTGTTTTACTTGTAATGGCAATGCGAAGGCCTTGATACGTGGAGCAGCAACAGTTCCACGCTTTTTTTTGTGTATATTATATAGTATGTGTTATCGGCAAAAAGTCGGCGTAATAGTCACGCAAAACAACTTAATTATTTCAATCTTATGGCCAAAAATGACAAACAATGGAGTTCAGTCACTCCGGGTCTACTGATTATTTTGTTGGACCAATCCGGTTCTATGTTGAGCGATTACGAGGGAACAACTCGTACCAAATTCGCCTCAATTGCAGTAAACAAAGTAATTGATAGTATCATTCAAATGAACTTCGATGGCGAAAGTCCGAAGAACCGCTGCTTTATTTCTGTTATTGGCTATAACCATAATGTAAAAGAAATATGCTCCGGTTGGTTGAAGGAATTAGACGCACACCCACTCCGTATTGAAACCTTAAAGAAAAAACAACCGGATGGAGCAGGTGGTATTGTTGAGGTGGAAGTGAAACAACCCATTTGGGTAGAGCCTATCCAAGAAGATGGTACAACAAATATGCTCGGAGCTTTCCAGGTAGCTAAAGAATTGGTAACTAAATGGATAGATACTAACATTGATAGTCCGGCTCCAGTCATAATCAACATCTCGGATGGTGTACCATATTATGACGGCAAAGATCCTCGTGAATGTATGAAAGAAACTGTTCAATTAGCCAAAGAAATTATGAACATCTCTAACAAAGACGGCAATGTGCTTATTTTCAATGCGCAAATTGATGATTCTAACGGACGAGTAGTATTCCCTACTGAACGCAACAAAGTATCTCAAGAAGAAGCACAATTCCTTTTTGATATCACAAGTGAAGTTCCGGACTCCTACAAGGCTGCAGCCTCCAAAAACGAACTTCCGATTGAGAATGGTTCGCATGGTTGCATATTCGGAGCCGATGGGGTACAACTGATTCTACTACTGATAGGATTTGGTTGGGGTTCCTAAATATAGTTTCCATTTAGAAACGCAATTTTTAGTAAAAAAAAGGCTCAAGACAACTTTAGATAAGAAAAATATTTATAATTGACAGATATATAGTAAGATACAAGGATAAAAACGTGCGTCACTTTTACACAAGACAACTTTAGCTTAATTTTGTCTCTGTAATTAACTGATACAGAGATGAATAATAAGTATTTTTACGGGTCGCATTTAACAGAGCAAAAGTCTCGACAAATTATTCACCTTTTTTGCATAGATATGGAGGCTAAAAAGGTGGCAGAAATAACCGGTGTTTCGCGCCAATCTATTAATCGAATATTCTATGCTATTAGACAAAGAATAATAGATATGTGCGAGCAAAATAGTACCCCATCCGTTGGCGAATTTGAATTAGATGAGAGTTACTTTGGGGCACGCAGAGTAAGAGGAGTAAGGGGGCGAGGTGCACATGAGAAAATAGTCGTTTTTGGTATAATGAAACGTTGCGGAAAGGTGTCTGCTTATGTAGTTGATGACTGTTCAGCGAACACGTTAGTCCCTATCATTCAACGACATATAGGTATAGACTCGGTTATTTACACAGATGGATTTAAGACATATAATGTATTACCAAAATTTGGATTCAAGAATGTGCAAGTAATACATCATTGCGAGAACGAATTTTCAAAATATGATGGTGTCCATACGAATACCATTGAAAATTTTGGGGGATTCTGTAAGGGGTGTCTATTTAAGTTTAGAGGACTGGATAGGGATGCATTTAATTTGCACATGAAAGAATGCGAATTCCGGTATAACAATAGAAATAAAAACATTAACAAAATACTCATCGATAGCTTTAAGAGAAAACCTCTAAAGTTGTCTTGAGCCAAAAAATAATATAAACAACTTAATCATTTCAATCTTATGGCAAAAAATGACAAACAATGGAGTTCAGCCACTCCGGGTCTACTGATTATTCTGTTAGACCAATCCGGTTCTATGTTGAGCGATTACGAGGGAACAACTCGTACCAAATTCGCCTCAATTGCAGTAAACAAAGTAATTGATAGTATCATTCAAATGAACTTCGATGGCGAAAGTCCGAAGAACCGCTGCTTTATTTCTGTTATTGGCTATAACCATAATGTAAAAGAAATATGCTCCGGTTGGTTGAAGGAATTAGACGCACACCCACTCCGTATTGAAACCTTAAAGAAAAAACAACCGGATGGAGCAGGTGGTATTGTTGAGGTGGAAGTGAAACAACCCATTTGGGTAGAGCCTATCCAAGAAGATGGTACAACAAATATGCTCGGAGCTTTCCAGGTAGCTAAAGAATTGGTAACTAAATGGATAGATACTAACATTGATAGTCCGGCTCCAGTCATAATCAACATCTCGGATGGTGTACCATATTATGACGGCAAAGATCCTCGTGAATGTATGAAAGAAACTGTTCAATTAGCCAAAGAAATTATGAACATCTCTAACAAAGACGGCAATGTGCTTATTTTCAATGCGCAAATTGATGATTCTAACGGACGAGTAGTATTCCCTACTGAACGCAACAAAGTATCTCAAGAAGAAGCACAATTCCTTTTTGATATCACAAGTGAAGTTCCGGACTCCTACAAGGCTGCAGCCTCCAAAAACGAACTTCCGATTGAGAATGGTTCGCATGGTTGCATATTCGGAGCCGATGGGGTACAACTGATTCAACTGATAAGCTTTGGTTCCTCAAAGGTAGGCGATAAAGGACTTAATTAGTGTTATGAAGATTCGTGCGTTTTTAACTCACAAAAAAGCCGAACAATTCCAAGATTGCCAAGATCGATTTTGTGTCAACCCTGACACAAAATCGGTGGCAGTCTCGGATGGTATGTCACAATCCATATTCCAGAAAATATGGGCGGAAATACTCGTTCAGGAGTACACAGACAATACGATGTGGGACCCATTTCAGGAAACCAATCAAGAAACGATAAAGAACAAACTCTCTAAAATCTGGTACGAACGAGCTTATAATCGTGTACATGAAATGCAAGAGGAAGGACTATCCACTCTACGGGCGGAAAATAGTTTGGCTGTAGGTTTGTCCGCAGGTGCAACACTTGCCGGTGTTCGTTTCGATGGCAACAGCTGGATAGGTGAGGTTATGGGTGATTCCTGCATTATCGAAATCAAGGAAACAAGTATTACCCGTATATGTACATCGCAAGAGGGTGAAGCATTTGATAATCATCCCGATTACTTCGACAGTAATCCGAAAAAACAAGGTAAAGGAGTGCCTAAACAATTTGCTGGAAAATTACAACAAGGAATGACATTACTTATTGTATCCGATCCTTTTTCTGATTTCTTATTTGAGAAAAAGAAAGCAGGAGAGGAATCTGAGTATGTGAAAGAACTTCTTGCCATCGATTCACACGAAACATTTGAAAAAATAGTAACGAAATGGCGTGCTAACTATGGGATGCATAACGACGATAGTACTCTTCTCATAATAGAACCGGACAACTCTACGGAATGGACTATCCTATCTACAGATAATATCAAACAATTGATAGAAGCTGAAGGTGAAGTCAAGGCGAGTACGACAGAAGTTCCGCTCAAATCCTTTCATTCTCAAACTTCTGCGACATCTGAAGAAATGGGAGAAACAGTTGAAGAAACTCATAATCTTCAAGTCGATCTTTCGGATGCAAGAAAGCGTTGTGAAGAAATAGAGAAAGAATACAAAAATTTAGAAGAAGAAAACAATAAACTCAAAGAAGAATGT
The DNA here is from genome assembly GCA_963659655.1 of Bacteroidaceae bacterium. Lineage (GTDB taxonomy): Bacteria > Bacteroidota > Bacteroidia > Bacteroidales > Paludibacteraceae > Colicola. The sequence continues at coordinate 3,751 of CAVKVE010000076.1, forward strand.
ATATCCCTTCGCCAAGAAAAGGAAAAATGGCAAAGTCATAAGGCAAATAAATCGGATATTCTCATCTTCTATCGTTGTACACAAAAAAAATCTCTAGTGATCTTAACAGGGAAAAAACACAATAAAGAGATAGAAAAATTCATCAATTTATTGTGCGATAAATTCGATTTCTACAAAAAGTAATTACACAATTATGCCATTACCAAGTATTCCGGATTATAGTACAGCAATCCAAACACCCGGTCTAATACATCCTGCTATTCTACAAGGCGGTCATCCTGTAGAAAAACATAATAGAATGATACGCTACTCCGGTGGGTTTTGCGTTGTTTTTCCCTATCAAACACCGACAAACAAATATGCAGTGCGCTGTTGGCATGCCGAGGTGGCAGATGCCAAACAGCGTACGCAGAAGATTGCCAAAGCCCTTGCAGACAGTCAACTCCCCTATTTCGTAGGTTTTAATTATTACGAACAGGGGATTATGACTTCACAAGGTATGCAACCGGTAGTTGTTATGGACTGGGTAGATGCTGCGCCATTGAAGAAATTCATCGGCGAATATCTACACGATAGTGCTGCAATTAATAAAATTGCTGACAACTTCAAGACAATGGTAGGCGAACTTCATAGCCACCAATTGGCTCACGGCGATTTGCAACATGGCAACATTATGGTGCGTAAAGATATGTCGCTTGTCTTGGTGGATTACGATTCAATGTATGCACCTTCTCTCACAGGGATGCTTGATGAGATAAAAGGACTTGTGGGGTATCAACACAAAGCCCGTTGGGATAACAAGTATGTTACGCCCAAGGCAGATTATTTTTCCGAGTTGGTTATTTATCTTAGTCTCAAAGCACTTGCTAAGCAACCACAACTTTGGAATGATTTGCAAATGGAAGATAGCGAAACACTTCTATTCAGCAAAGAAGATATTGAATCTAAAGGAACGACACCCATTTTTGCCACATTGAGAAAAGATGATGATTTAGCCCCAATGGTGGATAAGTTATGCGAGTTTATGTATAAAAACTCTATTGACGAGTTAGAGCCGTTGGAAGATGCCATACGCACTCAACAGGATATTGTTAACGGAATTGTTGGTAAATGGGGTACTGGAAATGGATATATTCCCGAACCGAACCTGAAAGGACATATCGATGATGCAGAAAACATAGCGGCTAAATGGGGAACAGGTCGCACCAATGTGGCAGAAGAAACTAAGCGTACTCAAAAGCAATTGATAGAGAATATATCGAAAAATTTCAAATTACCGAAATAATGCCTATCCTATCCAGCATAAGAACTTCCGTTGAAAATCAACAGGCATTAATTCTCGACCAACACGCCAAGAATGGTTCTTTTTGTAGAGACGCTCGAGGTCGTCTTATCGCCTATACGGGAGGTTTTACCATTGTATTTCCTTATGAAGTAAATAATGAGAAATGGGCTTTTCGCTGTTGGCATGCAGAATTAGGAAATGTACGCAGACGCTTCGAAATTATTGCCCATGTCATTCAACAATCGAAGGCTTCATACCTATGCGACTTCGCTTATGTAGACGAAGGTATTATTGTTGATGGAAAAGTCTACCCAACTACCAGAATGCGTTGGGTAGATGGCGAAAATATAAAAGACTATCTTTGCCACAACAAGAACAAAAAAGCAACGCTCAACAAACTTGCAAAGAATTTCTTAGCACTAGTACAAGATATGCATCGCCTGCATCTTGCCCATGGTGATTTGCAGCACGGCAATATTATAGTGGGTGCCAAAGGCGAATTGTTTCTCGTTGATTACGATTCATTCTACTGTGATGAATTAAAAGGCGAACCGGATATTATCACTGGATTGAAAGATTACCAACATCCGCTTAGAAAAAGCAATCAAGTAGTATCCGAAAAGATTGATTATTTTTCGGAACTTATCATCTACTTGAGTATTCTTGGTATTGCGGCAAAGCCACGATTGGTAGAAGACTATCAAGTAGAGAATGCAGATCACATGCTTTTTGAAGCAGATGATTTTTCTCAACTACGCAGTAGCAAAATTTATCAAGAACTACACGGAATGTCTTTTGAGATAGATATGCTTTTGCTTATCTTAGAGCAATATCTATCCACTTCATCCATAAATGACCTTCGTCCATTCGATGTGATCTTGAATGAATTGGTGAAAGAACCAGAGATTCATTCTTTTCAGTCATCTTGTGGAAATAAATGTATCATCGGAGATAAGACAACCTTTTCTTGGTCAGTCGAGAATTATACATCAATTACTCTTAATGGTAAAGATGTAACCAAACAATCTTTGTATACTATTCCTATTAATTCCTCCGGACGATACATTCTAGAGGTGAGCAATGGAAACAAAATTACCTCCAAATCCTTACTTATTGAAACACTTGATGCTGCTTGCATTTCATTCTCTTCCAGTAAGAATAAATTGCATAAGGACAAAAATGAAAAGATTGTTTTGTCCTGGAATGTGCTAAATGCACGAAAAATAGCATTACTTCAAGATGGTCAGATTATTCGAGATAATTGCCAAAATACTGAATCCATCAACCTTTGTCCAAATAAAGATACAACCTTTACTTTGCAAGTGGTATGTTTAGATGGCGTAACGATAACCCACAAATCTGTATCTATTTCCGTATACCCCGAAGCCACATTCTCGTTCTCTACCGACAAAGAATATGTCTTTCCGTCCATTCCTTTTACGCTGACATGGAAAACCACGCACGCTAAAAAAGTAGAACTCAATGGGCGCAAAGTTGCAGAAGAGGGTGCATACTGCATGAAAGATGGTATCACAAAAGAAACCTCTTTTACATTGCGTGTAACGGACGAATTTGGCACAAAGGAACAGACCATAGTGGTCAAAATGCTTCCTCTTCCACGAATAGAATCTATTGTTGTCCCTATTCCTAACATAGAGAAGTCCGTCAATTTGCAAATCTCACTTGCTGTGCCGGATATATCGATACAAATACCGACCTATGTTCAAAGAGAATTAGAACTACTACCTTCCGAAATGTATGACATACAGATTGATACCTCTGCGGTTCCATCTCCGCCGGAAGTCAAACTGATAGAACTGCATACCGATAATTCGTGGACGACTAAACTACAATTACTAGCAAAGAAACTATACAACAAACTACACAATGAAATCAAATAACAATACAGACAATCAAGAAAAACAAGAAATCACTTGGGGCGGACTATTCAATGAATTCTTTTGGATATGTTCGGGTGCAAATCGCAAGATACTTCGTCAGTGTCCGACAGAATACTCCAAGTACTTTGGTATAGGTGGAACGATATTTTTCACTGCTGCTATGGCTATGCTGTCGGGAGGTTATGCCTTTTATACCATTTTCAATAGCACACCCATTGCTATTCTATTCGGCATATTTTGGGGACTTCTCATATTCAATTTGGATAGGTTCATCGTCAACACCATGTATTCCGATGGCAAATATACTATCAGTTGGGGAGAATTAGCCGCAGGCACACCGCGCCTTATTATCGCGATATTTTTGGGAATTGTCATCTCAACTCCGTTGGAAATGAAGATTTTTGAAGACCGTATCAATTCACAATTGGTAGAGGATTATAATCAACGCACAAATTCTTCCCGAGAGGCTGGTGATAAGGGTATTGAGAAACTTATTCAACGGCGAGACAAATTGGAAAACGAATACAATTCCCTATCGGAGGATTTTAGAAAAGCAAGTGAAGAACTCAAAAAAGAAGGAGAAGGAAGCGCATTAAGTGGCAAGAGTGGACATGGTAGTATTTATCACGACAAGCAGCTGCGCAAAGACGATGCAGAACGCCAATTAAAAAAATGGGAAGAAAATTATGAGAAAGAATTAGAGGATATTAGGCAACAAATAAAAACAAATCAAGACGAAACAGAAGAAAAAATAAAACAAGGCAACAAAGACAATGGCTTCTGCGTTCGTTATGAAGCATTTTCAAATCTGAAAAAAGAAGTGCCTTCTGCCCGGATTGTCTCTATATTCATTATGTTGATGTTTATCATCATCGAGATTGCTCCTACATTCTTCAAAATGATGATTGCCTCCGGTCCGTATGACGAATTGCTTCGTGAAGAAATGGAGAACAAGAAAGCACAGTCTATTCTTCGTGTCTCACAGATGAACGACGATGCCAATACACAGATACAAATAACCATTGCTAAGAATAAGGAGCGTTTGGAAGCCGAAGTCGCAGCCAACAAGGTCGTATTGTCTAAAATTGCTGCCGCACAGGCTGAGTTGCTCGATTCGGCTATCGAAGAGTGGCGCAAGGCAGAATTGGCTAAAATCAAAGAGAACCCATCCTTATATATCAAGACTAACACGAAAAAAGCATAACTATGAGTAGTAATTTTAGAAGAACATTTGAGGATCTCTATTGGGGGGCTGATTTGCACCTCTTGAACCTGTGTGTCGAAGAGAAATCTCGTTTTATTCGACATGAAATAGGTATCATTCTTATGTCTGTTTTGTTTAGTGTAGTCCTAATTCAAAATGGCATACCTAGAACAGGAAGCACATATGTAGGCATAGCCATTTTTCTGCTCTACAAGATGTATCTTTCCAACTTGAACATCGTAGCCAAAGGCGACACACAAGCAGGTTTGAAGTTCCTTATCGGGTTGTTACTCGCTTGTACTTTGACCTATTGTGCAGGCATTTATTTTAGACTTACATTTCCTTGGGTTGCAGTCGAAACAATGGATTGTATTTATATTGTTCTTATCTTTGCTGTATCTATAATGCTATGTTTTTCCCCTATACGGATGTCCTCTGCTGCAGATACCCAATATGGTAAAATGTTAGCCTCCGAACGCGAGAAAGAGAGTGCACTGGCAGAAACTATCCTTTCTACAAACAATATCAAAAAAGAAGATGCGATAAAAACTATCAAGGAGAATGCCAAGACAAAAGAAGAGATTCTAAAAGCAGCAGACAAAGAATATGCTGCCACAATGGCACACGAGATAGCCCAAGCGCGTATTCGTTTAGCCGAATTTGCTTTGCAGAAATGGGAGGACGAGCAACACAAACAAATCGAACAAGATATCGAACACTATATCAAGAAGAAATAAAACATCATGAAAATACCCGGACTTACATTCTCATGGAAACGCGCTGTAGGTATTACCAAAGTAAAACAGAATATCGCGCGAGCCACAGGCATTCCAACTACCAAACAGGGGATTGAACGCAAAGTAGGGAAATCTGTTTTGCGTGGTCTATCCTCATTGTTTAAGCACTAAATCATAGGTGTATAGATCAAACTATATTCTATACTTCTTCTATTCCCAAGACAAACCCACCACCACACGACATACTATGCAAATCCATTCCACCCCGAAGCGTATACTTGCTATGATTGGCATTGGCGCTCTGTTGATTCTTATTTTTTACCTAATAGGCGTACCACAAAAGAGCATTGGAGTGCTTACCGGTGGCATCCTGTTCTTTGTATGGATATGGCTTGGAGGAAAATGGTGGTAATAGGTTAGGTTATAAGTCATTTTTGGGCAACCTACCCTACATATTGTCTCTATAATCCTCCGGGATACTCTTCAGCAATTTGCTCCAAGCATTGGCGGCAGAGGCAGTCGGTATAATTGGCTGCAATATAGGCTCTTGCGGCGGGAGACAGGCGTACTCCCACGCATTGGCAAGTACTATCGTGTGTGCAGACAAATGCCGCCCCACACCGAGGACAAATCAAATGACGAGAGTTCATAACTTCCAATTAACAATTAATAATTAACAATTAACATGCATTGCGTTGTACAATTTGACTATTTACAATTAACTATTAATAATTAACAATTAACATGCGTAGCATGTTTTTTCGACAAATATATTTTTTTCGACAAATATATCCAAATATGAACCAATAAATTATTTGATTATATATTGAAATAAATTTTGGCTATATTTGTTCCTCGGCGGCAGCCGTTATTTTGAATAGTTTGTCCCGTATATTGTGTAATACACATTATCTCGTAGTATAAGTATCTGTCCATTGCGGAGCACTTTCCGGGCTGCGGGTTGTTCCGTATCGTCTATGGTGTTCTCTATATCCGTTTCGGTATTACATGAGCAACCATCGCGAAGGCTGTCGGGGAGTTGCAGATAGTCCTCGTCGTAGGTGTTTTTGAGCGTGGAGAGCGTAACTTTCTGTCCTTTACGATTACCCCATATATACTCCACAAGGCACGGATATTCGATAAACGGATTGCGGTTGTGCTGGTAATCACTCACGGCGTCCATTCTATCGAGTTCTTTTTGCGATACGGGGTCTTGACGATGCCATTGTAATAGCACCTGTATCTCCCAATCTCGGAACTCTAAATACGAGTCGTTGCGCATGGCGAACTTGCTCCCCACATCCTTATTGTCTAACCGCCACCCATTGTACTTGCTGCATACCACATCGGGATTGCCGTTGATGTCGTGCCCGTAGCAAGTCGCCATATAGAAGTACGCACGAGCAAAATCGCCTTTGTATTCATCTTTTGGCTCAAACACATAGAAAGTCTCCCCTTCGTAAGTGGCTTTGCCCACTGTGAGCGAACCCGTGTTGGACTTGTCTTTGATGTCCTTGGTAGGCACACCGAGCGGATAGTTACTACGCGAAGAGTTTGCCGTGCTGTTAGACGGGTTGAGGTGGTAGCAGTCCTGATATGCGTCGTTCTTCGCTCCTCCCCACCACGATTTAGCAAAGGAATGTTCTATATTACAGCCACTTACGACACTGCCCACGCTTGTAAATTTCTTCCAACTGTCGCAGTACATATCCATGCAGTAGCCGTTCTCATCTTGGTCGGAATAGTAGAATACGCCCCAAGTGCTGTTTTCTCCACCACTGCCGTAGGGTATTACGGTATGGTTTCGGATGATAGTCTTGAGGGTGGCTTTCAGCACGGAGTCTTGCGTTCCCTCGATGCGTGTGTAGTACCCCTCCGGCATCGTTTCCGCCACACACATCAGTGGTAAGAACAAAAAGAAATGGACGATTTGACGATTAATAAACTTCACGATTTTACAATTTACGGATTTACAATGCTCATTTTTCCCATTTTTGCAGTCCCCCTCTTTGAGGGGGGCGGGGGAGTCCTATAGCCTCAAGTACCCTACCCCAAATCGTTCTACTGCTGCACGCTCTAATTCTTCGCGAACAGATGGGTCGGCAATACTGATAAGCGCCTTCGCGCGCTCTGCTAATGGCTTATTACGCAGATAGACAATACCATGCTCGGTGGCGATATATTGTGCCTGAAAGCGGGTGGTTACCACGCCTGCACCGGGGGCAAGATGTGCCACTATCTTCGATTTTCCTTTCGTGGGATTACCTATGGCATCTTTGGCGCGTGTCATACTCGGCAGGGCAATAAAACATTTGCCACCCTCGGATAGTGCCGCACCGTACATGAAGTCGTGTTGTCCGCCTACACCGGAGATAATCGTATCGCCAATAGAGTCGGCACATATCTGCCCCGTGAGGTCCACCTCAATGGCAGAATTGATAGCCATTGCCCGTGGGTTTTGGC
>CAVKVE010000077.1:0-10952 GCA_963659655.1 Bacteroidaceae bacterium
GTCTCCCTTTTTTATTTTTAGCATTGCTTATTGAATTTTTGTCGTTATTAGAGTGCCTGATTTTTAGATTCAGTTTAGTGTTACAGGGGTGTAATCACATACTAAACAGAAAAGTTTTTGTTGCACTTCTAATGTGAACTTAAGAAGACTTCTATTGGTTGTCTTGGTTAATAAGGTTGACCACTACTTTGGTCATAATATCTTCCTATTCTGTTTGGCTCTCGGCGAACATTAATGTAAGAGTAGCCAATGTGTTGTTCCAAATGAGTTTGCATCCATCAGTACTATAGAGAATATGATTATTGCTTAAGGAGCATAAAAATAGCATCGCTGCAATGCGCTTATTGCCATCGCGAAAAGAGTGTTTTTTTGTGACGAGATACAGCAACATAGCGGCTTTTTCTTCAACGGACGGATACAATTCTTCACCATCGAAAGTTTGTTATATCTGCCCGATACTATATTTGAACGAGTCTTCTTTTTTGTTAGCAAATAGTGTACTGCCACGAATTTTTCTTTTAATGCTCCGATGGCTTTCATAGCATTCTCAGGTAGCGTGAAACGGTTCTTCTTTCGATAGTTAGGGCTTGATAGTCATAATGGTCGAGTGTGTCTAATGCATAGACATAGTCGCTTATGACAGTGAATAGCCCGGCGTATTCGTCTTTTGTTGGGTTCTCTTGTAGAGAAAGTGTCCGAGACATTAAGGCAACAACATCTTTCAGTTCGTTATAGTGCCGTAGTTGTATTTTGTTATTGATGGCAAAGCCCTTGATGAGGTCTTCTTTGAGAATCTTTGTCACCCATTGACGGAAGGCAACGGCATTTTTACTATTCACCCTATATCCTACCGATAATATAATATCTAAATTATAATATGGTATGGTACGAGAAACTTTTCGATTACCTTCAAATCGAACTTGTGCATTTTTTGCACAAGTTGCACTTTCTGTTAGTTCTTCGGTTTTGTAAATGTTCCTGATGTGCCGTTAGATAGAGGTCCTATCAGTTGCGAACAAGTCCGCCATTTGTTGTAGAGTTAACCATAGGGTATCTCTATCCAACTTAACATCAAGTTGGATGCTATTATTGGGATTCTTATAGACAAGTATCTCCGATTGTGGTGTATGATTTAACTCTTGCATACTTTATGTTGTAATAGAGTGGGTTTCTTTAAAATCTTTTTATATCGAAGCACAGCCATCTACTCCAAGTATCTGTCCCGATATATACGAAGCTCTATCTGATGCAAGGAATGCGCAGGCATTCGCGATGTCTTCGGGCGTACCGAGACGACCCAGTGCGATTCGTTGGATCCGAGTGTCTATTTTTTCTCCATTGGTTTGATAGAGTTCTGCAAAACGCTTTGTTTTGACAATTCCAGGTGCAACGGCATTCACTCGAATATTCTGTTGGGCTAGTTCTTTGGCAGCGGACTTAGTCAGTGAGATGATAGCGCCTTTAGTGGCGGAATATGCCACTTGTCCAGGAGAACCGAGTACTGCAGTGACGGAAGCGATGTTCACAATATTACCGCCACCATTGCGCGTCATCAGTCGACTGGCAAGTTGTATGAGTTCGAGGACGGCGATAACATTGACAAGGAACATCCGCTCAGTCTCTTCGCGCACTATCATTCCTATTTTGCGGTTATAGACGATGCCCGCATTGTTGATGAGGCAATCAACACGCCCTTCTGCCTTAAATATCTGCATAAGTGCGGCTTTGACATTTTGCGCATCTGTCACATCCATCACGATTGGGTGAATATGTTCATTGTCAGATGCAAATTCTTGTTGATCACATGCATAGACTATAGCACCATCTTCAGCAAACTGTTGTGCTATCTGATGCCCGATGCCTTGTGCAGCACCTGTGATGATACAAACTTTATTTTGAAGTAGTTGGGACATTGTGGTATGGTTAGATTAACTTAGTCTTCTTGCAGGATTCCCAAAGACAGTCCAATTATCTTCAACATCTCGCGTTACAAAACTACATGCTCCAATGTGTGCGTGGTTACCGATATGCACCTCATGATTAATGACAGCGGATGTATGAATCATATTATCGTGTCCAATAGTGATGCCTCCAATTAACATTACATATGAGTCAATACGGTTCCAATCTCCAATTGTTACATCATGTCCAATAATTATATTTGACTGTATGAAATTGTAGTTACCTATGTGAGCATCGGCGGCAATTGTTGTAAAAGCTCCAACCATACATCCTTTTCCGAGTCGAACATTAGTTCCTATCCGTGCGCTATGGTGAATTAATGTAAGAAATTCTCCACTGCGTTTAATAATACTTTCCATACATGGACGACGAGAAGAACCTCCTATTGAGCAGATAAATATATCATTTTGCCGAGGTTGATAGTCGGCTATTGTACCTAATATTGGAGGGTAATTTTGGAAAGCATTCAAAGCGAGAACATTATCATCAATATATCCCTTAATATCAAATTCTGTACCATATCCTATGCTCTCGCGCGCCATATCGTACATGGTGCGCCCCATGCCTCCAGCTCCTATGATGATGAGGTGTTTCATTATTGTTTGGGAATTTTAGAAATTTCAATGTGTAAATTTTTCAGGTGGGTGAATACAAAATATTAATTCTTGCTATTATTTAGTACTGTCCAAATTTTGCAAAATTACAAAAAATATTCGAATTATACAAATTTTTCGAAGACGGCAGTTAATTGGTGTGCTATGACCTCGGGCGAGAAACGGATTCGGCAATCATTAGCTATGGCTTTGCGACTATATTGAGCGTAATTTGTATACATAGTCCGAATAGCAGCAGCTAAAGCGTCAATATCGTCCACGGGGACAAGAAGTCCATTGTTGGGTGTGATGATGTCATCCGGACCTCCACATCGCGTAGCAACAACAGGTAGCCCGCAGGATAGTGCTTCTATAATTGCAACACCAAATGTTTCGCTACGAGAAGGAAGTATGAAAACATCACTATTTTTCAGTAGAGATGCTATTTCTGTTTTTGTCTTTCGTCCGAGCAGTCGGATATGGTTTTGCAAACTGCTGTTATTGATTTGACGCTGTAGGCCAGCATATTCTTTTCCGTCTCCGATAATAAGCATTTGCCAATCAGCGGAAAGCAAGTCTTGGACTTGCAGAAAAGCCGCAGGCAGCAGGTCGAATCCTTTCCGGTGTATTAGATTACCAGTGGCGATGAATGTAAACGGGTGTGGAGTGGTAGAGGTATGGTATGTAAATTCGGGTCCGACCATGTTGTGAACTATAAGAGGAAAAACATTGTGAAGTTGTGATTGTATGTTTTTCTGAAGTGCAGAAGAAACGGTAAGGAGTTTGTCGGTGTGTTCGTAAGCGTCTTGAGCAATTGGAATAATTGCCGGTTTAATAGGAGTTCTTCCCATCTCACTCCAATGTTCCATTGCGACAAGCGGAATATTGTACTTCTGCTTTAGTGTTATTGCTATTTGTGTATTGGAAAGATAGTGTGAGTAGAGAATATCCGGTGTACCATATCGGCGAACAGCCTTTTGGTAAATTCTATTCAGTTGCCATGCTTTGAAGCGCACATCAAGGTGTTTCCCAAATAGGAGAGAAAAGATAGCCCCTGGACAGAGAAATATATTGTATGCGGGGATATCATTGTGTTCTGCAAATTGTACGCCCACCGGACGCCAATAGAATCGGAAACGGCTATCGACACTGAGAACAACTACTCGATGTCCAAGTTGTGTAAGGGCTTCCGCTTGGTCTTTCTCGAAACAGCCCCACTGTGGGTCGCGCTTGGATGGGTAACCTCTGGAGATAAGGAATATGGTCATAAATAGAAGTGTGTGCTTTGTATTAATTCATTGGTTCAAGGCATTGTTATCGTTGTCCTCTTAAAGTTATCAATGGATATTTGGGTGATGCTTTAATTTGTATTGTGTAAAGTTCGCGATTTGTTGTAATTATGCTAAATGCATATATATCCAGTCTTCTATATCGAAACAGGCATCTCTTATTGAACCCTAAAAGTATTCGATGGTATTTGTATGAATATATTCATACCTTGAAAAATCGTTCTTACAATGATTTTTATATGTATGTGACTTATGTATTAAAATTTGGACAAAAAATATAAATGTCTTAATCCATTATTTTTTTACGCAATATATCCAAATAGCCATGTCCATAGCGTAAATCCGGTTCTACATAGTTACCTTCTCCCCATTCGTTCCATGACATTAGGAATACAATTTTATGTTCCTGTGGTTTATCTTTGATAAGATTAAGCACTTGATCTATTTGTTCCCCAAACACGGCGGGAGTACTATTTATATAAACTCGAGCTTTGCGTCCACTACGTGGAGAGCGATCCCAATTTGGCATAAGGGTTGGATATATATTTTCAAGAGTGTCTTCTTCTGTATAAAGGTACTTATTGATGCGCTGTTGGTCACATTTAGATATAGGGGTGTATTTAAAAAAACGCATAGCGATAGCTCGCCAAATAATTTCCCATGGGGAACGACAATATAATTCCGCACGATAGTATCCGCGGCTATTAATAGCCGCAAATCCTGCATCTAAAATCGCTTGGTAACGTGTAGAAGCATAGTCTGGTATATGCTTTGTTATTGCGGCTTTGATGCTTTTTTCGTTTTCTTGTAAACTAACTCCGCGTCCTACAAAGTAGATTCCATTCAATCCGTTTTCGATGGCTAAATGTTGCCACAAAGCAATAAATTCTTTTGGATTAGGGATTGATAATGCACTCCATATATAGAATAGTGGCTTTCCATCAACAGTGATATATCGTTTGTCTCTAAAGGCAGGAAGAACATCATAAAAATGCAAAATATATTCTTCTTTGGAGTAAGTCATTTCCAATAAAGTCATTTCTTGTTGCTGACGGGTTCCAACATCCCAACTTTTATTCGTCCAACTATGGTTAGCCCAGCCCAAACAGAAAGGAAAATCAGGTTTACCACTATCAAGGACCTCATTAAATGGACGCTGTAGCAGTTGTTTGCCATTGCCAAACCAATAGTGCCAATAGCAAAATCCTTCAATGCCTGCTTCACGAGCCATTTGAGCCTGTTGTTCACGCACTTCTGGAACACGCAAATCGTAGAAACCTAAGTCGGCAGGAATGTGCGGCTGATAATGACCACGAAAAAGCGGTTTGGCTTTTGCAACATTTGTCCATTCGGTAAATCCCTTTCCCCACCATTTGTCGTTTTCTGGAATGGGGTGGTATTGGGGAAGGTAAAATGCTATTACTCTTGCTTTTGGCATAATAGTGTTGGTGTTGTACGAGATAATTTCTATTCGATGTGTTTGATTACTTTGGCGGGAGCACCTGCGGCTACGGAGTAAGCGGGAATGTCGTGGGTGACAACGCTATTGGCTGCGATGATAACCCCATCTGCGATGGTTACGCCAGGCATAATGCAGGCATTTTGTCCGATCCAAACATTATTGCCGATATGTACTGCTCCTTTCGAATAGAGCGGGCGTTGATTGGGAGCCATTTGCAGTTCCGAGAGTGTCGTATTCTGCCCATGACTATTGTCAGTGATTAGCACATTGGGACCGGTCAGTAGGTTATCGCCAATGGTAATCTGATTGATGGCGGTGATATGGGAATGGTCTCCGATAGAGCAGTTGTCGCCTATTACGATGATGGGCGTGAAATGCTGGTCGTGATAGGAATCCCATGCGGTGAGAATACAACCTTTTCTCAAAGTGCAATTGTTTCCGATACTGATATATTTGCCCCCTAAGAAGTTACTTAATGTGGGTATGATACGGCTTTTAGAGCCGAACTGTTTCATTTGGCGGGCATAGTAGCCGGTATAGAGGTAGGTGTATGCTGCCTTGATATTTTTGCGCAGGCGCAACGGGTGTAGGTATGACCAAAGACGACCGAGGAAAAGAAGAAAAGATTTGAATATCATGAGTTGGATTTATAAACTTGTTGGTATATTTCGAGCATTTGTCGGGCGATGGCTTTCCATGACTTGGAACCTTCTGCATAGTCTTGCTCTATATTATAAGAAAAAGCCTGTACTTTCTCGGGATGCTCACACAGGAACGACATGGCTGTTGCCAATTCGTCCACATTGCAAGGCGGAACGATAAGCCCATAATGTTCGTGTAAAACCTGTTCGGGGAGTCCGCCTACACGAGTGGCTATTACGGGTTTGTTGAAAGCAAAAGCCGACATCATGACACCACTTTGCGTCGCATCCTTATACGGACAGACGACCGCATAACTGCCTTGTATGAGTGCCGCCAATTCTTCGTCTGGTATAAAACGATTACGAAACTCGATATACTCCAACTGCTTGTATTCCGAAATATCAAACGAAAACTCGCCTTTGCCTGCTACGATAAGACGCATTGAGGGATATTGTGTATGTACTTGGCGCATTGATTTGAGAAGAATATCAATGCCTTTGTGCGAGGTAATTTGACCAAAGAACAAGAAATAATCTTGCTTTGTTGGTGTAGGAGTTTTGTACATACGCAAGTAGTCGTATCTGCTTAACTGACTGTTATATACATTTTTATCCTCTAAGTTATTCACAGCAATACACTCGTCTTTTTGTGATTGGTTGAGTATAATAAAATGGCGCAACAGACGGAAACCCCATTTGCGTGCCATTAGTACGAGAGGTTGATTCGCTTGAGTACACGAGTGCGGGAACGGGTCGTGTACAGTAAGCACTATCTTACGGTGCAAAAGGTAAATAGGACAATAGTAGTAAGCGGGAAAATCCGTGATATGAATAATATCATATTTCCTTAACTGCCATACAAACTTTATGTACAACCACAAATTGCGTACATCTCGACAATGCTCAGTTGCGGAGTTGACTATATAGAAACGATCGGAATCTATTAGTTGCGTGATAGGCTGCAACTCCGGATAAATGTCTGTGGCTTTGAAAATGTCAGTCTTTGGATAGGGAATGGAGATATTGAACGCGGCTCCTTTGTAACTAAGTTTAGATATTGGCACATAGTAGTCGATGTAGGCTAATGATTGTGCCTCCATAAGATAGGAAATATCTACATCGGAGAACATTCGCCCCGAAAAATATGCTATTTTGAGTTTGTGCATTTGGTTATTGTCATTAAATAGTTTTGCCAAATTTTTTCAGTAATGCCATATGCTGCAGGTATAATGCTCTATGTTTTAAAGTGTTAATTGGGGTTCTTAGTATATCAATGCAATGATTGTAAAATAGTGTACGCTGCATACAATAGAGCATTTTTGAGATATTTAGATTATGCTTTTCACACACATATATGTCGGATTTATACTCTTTGAGTATCGTGTTTTCTGAAAACTCACGAGATTCGGTAAGATGCAAGTATTTCAAATTTGGAAGATACACTATTCGCTTTTGAGGAAAATATTTAAGTATACGTAAGTGAACATCATATTCTTCTGCGTACATAAATAAGTTTTCATCAAAAAGACCTATCTGTTCAAACACATCTTTTCTAATAGCCCAAAAGGCACCTTGCAACCACATATATTTATAATTGTATTTGTCTAATTTCTTTCTAATTCTATAAATTAGAGACTGTTTTGTTGGACTAACATGGAAATCGCAATAAAATGAAGAATTTGGTTTGGTTTTTGTTGCATATTGTTTCCCTCCGCACATAACTACATTCGTGGATGACAATGCCTTTATGAATGCCCCAAATACAGGGATTATAAGTCGTACATCGGGATTCATAACAGCAATTATAGGTGCAGAGGCAGCTCTAATTCCGACATTATTCCCTTGACCATAGCCACCGTTCTTCTCGTTCTTAATGACAATGACATCGGGATATAGTTTTTGTAAATTGCCGTGCATAGTTTCAAAGTCAGCACTATTATTATCTACGACAATAATCTCTAATTCTTCACCGATGTCGTTGTACTTGTATACGGAAGCAAGACAATCGTAGATGTCTTTCTCAGAATTGTAAGTCAGTATGATAAGGGATAATTGGTTGTTCATTTCTTAAATTTGAATGTATATCTGAACAATATGTATAATCCGATAGACATAAGAATACCGAGAGTTTCGGATATTTGCCCTAAGAATGGCCAACTAAAGATACCGCGCACAGGGAAATAAAATAGAATAACAATGATAATGAGTTGACTGAATTCTAACTTCGAATTAGAAAAATGTAATATTTTTTTTGTTACAATGATATAAAAAAGCAGAAATACAACAAGCCCGATAACTCCAGTGTCAGTAAGAATATCCCCCGCATAAGTAAAAAACACATTAACACGAATGGGATAGATAACGCCAAGAAAATTATAATAGTCATGCATATTATATGGTCGATGAGTCATTAGGAAATTTGTGAGAGGGAATAGACGACTTGGGTAAAGGTGTGCTATATCAACATAGGGGAGAAACGCACAAAAATTATTCAGCGGTTGACCTGCATATCCGATGAAAGAGTCTAAGGCATAATCTGACACAGAAGAATCAAAGCGTGATATTGTGATGGCAATAAATCCAAGTGAGCCAATCGTTCCTAATCCGCTAAATAGTGCAAAGATAATTTTGCGCTTATAGGGCTCTATTTGTGGACGAAATAGACAATAGTATATTAAAAAGGTTAGTCCCCACCATAGAATTTGTGCTCGACCTCCACCAGCAAAAGCCGAAATTGCTATATATGTAGATGTAAATAACAAACCAAATCGTATCCATGCAGATTGTTTACACAAACTGAAAGAAATAAACCAACATAGTAGTAGGAAAGGCCACATTTTGGTGAATACCATAGGTATCCATAACCAAAATAGTTGTTGACTATGATAGGTGGCGCTATCGTCCATTGAGCGATTGTAGGCGGCAAGTCGACTTCCTTGTAACTTGTACATTATTTTTGAAGGAGCATCTAAGCCAATTATATACAACAGACCACATAATACAAGGAATATGCATAAGTAGTGGAATAATTGTGTTTTGTTTATGTGTATCTGTAGTTCTTTATGGTCTAATTGTGTGAGGGGATAAAGTATAATGGTCCATAATATACAATAGAATATGACACCTGCCAAACTGATTGCATAATCATTACATCCAAAATCTCCATACAAATCTCTTCTATCTAATAAGATTTGGAATGCACTACATACATCAATCCACAATAATGACATTGCTCCTGCTCCAAATCGCATATTTGGTTTGCGTAAATGAAGGATAAGCCATGTGGTGAAATATATAAATGGAATATATGCCATTAACTATTTTTTTTGATTAATAATGCGACCTGTGTCAAATCTTGCCAACCAAAGAAAAGACATTTGGTTTGGCAAGTGAATGTGTGGCGATATGGATGAATGAATAGAGAGGAAAAGTAGCCTGCAACGAGGTTGCTGATGATAGCAATCCATGCAGCAGCAATGACTCCAAATCGAGGTAAGAGTAAATAATTAAGCAAGACACAAGTTATACATCCTGTTGTATCTCGGATAATTGTCCATTTCTGTAATCCCTCGACTATAATCATTTGACCAGCCACATTGCTAACTGCGATGCTTACTGCTTTGAAAGATAATACTTGCAGTATTGGTATAGAATGTAGGTATTGTACTCCGAAAGTATAACGGATAAGAGGAGATGAGAGAAGGGATACAACAATAGAACAGAGAATAGTGCACCATACGGTTATGTTCATAAATTGTTGGTTTTGGCGACGATATTCCTTCTTGTCTGTTTTCCACAAACTTGAAATGATAGGCATATAGGTTTGGCAGATAGTTATGGGTACGAACATTAGTACACTAACAAAGGCAGAGGCAGTGGAGAAATAGCCGACGGCTTCTTTGTCTATCATATTGCCTATCATGACTTGGTCGATACGCTGGTAGATAACGATAGCGGCACCACTCAAGAGCAATGGGAAAGATTCTTTGATTAGGTATTTGGCGGTTTGGCGGTTGAATGTCCATTGAGAGGGAGAGGCGATTTTCTTGCGGTAAGAGAGCAGATAGCCCCCGGCGATAAGCACTGTATCAAACAGGGTGGCAGCAATGAACCATACCAATGGGGCGTGGAGCAGAAGTAGAACGACCTTAATAGCAGCACCTATAATCGTACGGCTAATCTCGGTTTTGACGATATATTCGTTCCAAACAATGGAGGTAAAATAGTTGCGGATGACATTGAATGTCTGCATTATCATACTCAACGAGTAGAGCGTAATCATCCATTTGGTGAAGGTATCTGCCTCGAATAGCCATGCTGTGGCGATGACAAGCACCATCGTAATGGCAGCAAAGATGAGTTTCAGCCCGAAAGCCGTGCCAAGAATGGCATTGGCTTCTCCGGACGGAATGCGCCCGCACTCGCCCGTGCTCTGACATTTTGCCTCTTCGCGTATCTCGATACTATCTAGCCCAAATGATGCAAAGACTTGGAATAGAGCGACATAACTCGTTACATAACTCATCAGACCATACTGCTCGGGACCTAAATAGCGTGCGACAAAGATACCCACCAACAGACTGCCGAGCAGTGTAACCACCTTGCCCGTAACTGCCCACAACAAATTGCGGAATACCTTTTTCTTGGTCTCCGAGAGGTTGAGGCGATTGAGTATGCGGTCGATGAGAGACATTTCTTTTAGTTTAGTGTTGAGAGTTTAGTGTTGAGAGCAGTTTTATAGTTGATTCGTTTGTATGCTATTTATTTATGGCTTGCGTGGTTGAATGGGGGTGGGAGTTACTTGGTTGGCGAAAAAACTCGTCACAGACATAGCAAATGAGGGCAATATATTGCTAGTCGCGGAGGAAGAGGTCGCGGGTGTATACTTTGGAACGGACATCGTCCAAGCAAGTGTTGTAACGGTTAGCTATGATGGCTTGGGACTGAGCCTTGAATTGCTCCAAGTCGTTCACTACCAACGAGCCGAAGAAAGTAGAGCCGTCGG
>CAVKVE010000078.1:0-3395 GCA_963659655.1 Bacteroidaceae bacterium
ATTTGGTACTTTCAAATAAAAGTCGTACCTTTGCACGCTTTTTGAGTGTATGTGCTCCGCTTGTGTGCGCGATGGGCTCGTATCGAAAGGTGCGAACAGCCATTATGAACGCGTAGAGCGGAATACAAAACAATCAATAACAGAACCATTTTATTCACGCTGAATTGGGCAGTGGCAGGTAGCCTGCAATGCTACAACATGGCAGGCGAGGCGTAAAAGATGTCTGTCGATTCAGCCAAAAACAAAAACAATACATGGATACTTTAAGTTACAAGACCGTGTCGGTAAACAAGGCTACCGCTCAGAAGGAGTGGGTCGTTATCGATGCGCAAGACCAAGTACTTGGTCGTATGTGTACCAAGGTGGCAAAACTGCTGCGTGGCAAGTACAAACCTTCGTACACCCCGAATGTAGATTGCGGTGACAATGTGATCATTATCAACGCAGACAAAGTGAAACTGACAGGCAATAAGTGGAATGACCGCATCTATATCCGCTACACGGGTTTCCCCGGTGGTCAGCGTGAGATGACACCGGCTCAGTTGCTGGCGAAGGGCGCAGACCGTCTTATTATTAAGGTAGTGAAGGGTATGCTTCCTAAGAATCGTCTGGGTGCACGCCAAATCACCAACCTGCATGTGTTTGCCGGTGCAGAGCACACTTTCCAAGCACAACAGCCCAAACAAATTGATATCAACACGCTTAAATAATAGAAGAATATGGAAGTAATTAATGCATTAGGTCGTCGTAAATCGGCAGTTGCTCGTGTTTATGTGAGTGAGGGTGCAGGCAAGATTACGATTAACGGTCGTGATATCGAAACCTATTTCCCGTCTTCTATTCTGCGCTACATTGTTCTCCAACCGCTGAACAAACTTGAGGCAGCAGAGAAGTATGATATTAAGGTAAACCTCGATGGTGGTGGCTTCAAAGGTCAGGCAGAGGCATTGCGTTTGGCAATCGCTCGTGCACTTGTGAAGATTAACCCCGAGGACAAGACTGCACTGAAGGCAGAAGGCTTTATGACTCGTGACGCTCGTGAGGTTGAGCGTAAGAAACCGGGTCAACCCAAAGCACGCAAGCACTTCCAGTTCAGCAAGCGTTAATCGACTACAACTCCAAATCGTGTGGACTCCCTTCGTGGGATTACCACACGATTCTTTTGGAAACGCCCAAGGCTGCATAGCTGCATAACCGCTGCATAAAATGCGCCTGCCGAGGACTTGATATGCCTGAGGTTGCGGTGAATACCAAGAGCCACGGAGATAATAAACAAAATAACAAACTATCAACACATTACACATCAAAATGAGAACGAATTTTGATCAACTTCTCGAAGCAGGTTGCCACTTTGGGCACCTCAAACGCAAATGGAATCCCGCAATGGCTCCTTATATCTATATGGAGCGCAATGGTATTCACATTATTGACTTGAACAAGACCGCACTGAAAATCGACGAGGCTGCTGAGGCTTTGAAGAACATCGCTAAGTCGGGTCGTCGTATCCTCTTCGTAGGTACCAAGAAACAAGCGCAGGAAACTGTAGCTCAACACGCACAAGAGGTAGGTATGCCTTATATTACCGAGCGTTGGGCTGGTGGTATGCTTACCAACTTCCCCACCATTCGTAAGGCTGTCAAGAAGATGAGTACTATTGACAAGATGATGACGGATGGTACATTCGACAACATCTCGAAGCGTGAAAAACTGCAGATTACCCGTCAGCGTGAGAAGCTCGAGAAGAACCTTGGCTCTATTGCAGACCTCAATCGTCTTCCGAGCGCATTGTTCGTAGTAGATGTACTCAAAGAGCAAATCGCAGTGAGCGAGGCAAACCGTCTGGGTATTCCTGTATTCGGTATCGTAGATACCAACTCGAATCCGAACAATATTGACTTTGTTATCCCTGCTAACGATGATGCTAACAAGTCTATCGATGTTATTCTCTCCGCTGTTTGCGAGGCTATCAAAGAGGGTCTTGAGGAGCGCAAGGTAGAGAAGGCTGATGAAGAGGCTGCACAGGCTCAGAGCAATGCAGAGGTACCAGCTCCCAAGGAGCGTCGTCAGCGTGTTCGCAAGGCAGCAGCCAAAGATGAGGCTCCCGCTGCAGAAGCACCTGCCGCAGAAACTCCCGCTGCTGAATAAGCCGCAGAGCAAGGAAAGAATGCATTCTGCAATAGCGGAAGTGTATGTTCTGTAAAAACAATGTCGTGGCAGGAATGTATGTCGGGCTATGGCAAGAATATATGACCGGTTATGGCAGAAATGCATGTTAATTCTTAATTATTAATTCTTAATTAAAAGAAACAATGGCTGTTACATTAGCAGATATAAAGAAACTGCGTGATATTACCGGCGCAGGTATGATGGATGTCAAGAAAGCCTTGGAAGAGGCTAACGGCGACTTCGAAGTAGCAAAGGACTTGCTCCGTAAGCGTGGTCAGGCTATTGCTGCCAAGCGTAGCGACCGTGTGGCTTCGGAGGGTTGTGTATTGGCAAAGGCAGTGGATGGCTTCGGCGCTATCGTAGCCGTTAAGTGCGAGACCGACTTTGTTGCCAAGAACGCAGACTTCGTGGCTATGGTAAAGTTGATTCTCGATACCGCTATCGACCAACGCCCTGCTGACTTGGAGGCTCTGAAGGCTACCAAGATTGGCGATTTCACCGTAGAGCAGGTAGTTACCGAGCGCAGTGGTGTTACGGGCGAGAAGATGGAGTTGAGCGACTATGCTTTCCTCGTAGCCCCGAAGGTAGATGCATACAACCACCTCGGCAACAAGTTGTCTTCGTTGGTAGCTGTGGCTAATACCGATGCAGACCAAGAGACCGTTCACGGTATCTCGATGCAGGTAGCCGCTATGGCTCCTATCGCTCTTGATGCAGATCATGTCGCACAAGAGGTAAAGGACAAGGAGTTGGCAGTAGCTATCGAGAAGACCAAGCAAGACGAGGTCAACAAGGCTATCGAGAATGCACTGCGCAAGGCAGGTATCAACCCTGCACACGCAGACAGCGAGGAGCATATCGAGTCCAATACCGCTAAGGGTTGGCTGACCGCTGAGCAGGCTGAGCAGGCACGCACCATCCGTGCGACCGTACCTGCAGAGGCAGAAGCAGCTATCAACCTCAAGAAGGTAGAGATGATTGCACAAGGTCGTCTGGGTAAGTTCTTGAAAGAGAATACTTTGGTAGAGCAGGCATATATCATGAGCGACACCAAGGAACTCGTTAAGGACATCTTGAAAAAGAACAATGTTCAGATTACCGACTTCCGCCGCATAACGCTCAACGAGGAGTAATCCTATACATAATTATACCAAAGAGAGCCATCCCAAAAGGGTGGCTCTTTTTGTGTTTTGTATCTCAGCCATAGCGTTTGTAATTATCCATAGCGT
>CAVKVE010000078.1:4336-10947 GCA_963659655.1 Bacteroidaceae bacterium
GATGTCAATGTAACGCATTTCGATGCTTCGCAGCCCGGTACAACCACACAGCCGCTCGAGGACGCCGACCAATCTATCACGCGTGGCATGACCTCGCTCTCCGTAAGCAATTGCTACGAGCGTACTACAGGTACGATAAGTGGCTTCTACAATTTCGGGTATCACTATATCAACGATGGCTATGCCGAGGGAGCAAGTCCCCGCACCTATCGTTTCGATTCCCACGACTATATGGCGGGCGTGTCTGCTTACCAAAGCGTACAGATGTTCCGTGGCAACCGCTTGACCCTTGGTGTGGACTATTTCGCTTATGGTGGACGGGCTAAGAATATCTATGTGACGGGCGAACGAGAGGGGCAAGCCGACACGCTGATTAACAAGACCATACACGAGGTGGCGGGGTATTTGGACTTCCGCCAACATATAGGCTCGTGGGTAACGCTCAATGCAGGGGTACGGGTCGATTACCATACGCTGACAGGTGTAGCATGGGTGCCGCAAGCAGGCATTGCCGTCCATCTGCCTTACGCCATTGAAATGAAACTATCAGCGAATAAGGGCTATCGTAACCCCACGCTGCGAGAGATGTATCTTTTCCCGCCGCAGAATCCCGACCTGCGTCCGGAGAGTCTGTGGAGTTATGAGTGGGCGTTCTCAGAGCAACTGCTCGACGGACGACTGCGTTATGCATTGAATGTTTTCTATATCGACGGCAAAAACATCATCCTTACGCTGCCCAACCCAAACGGAGCCGGTATGCTCAATCAGAACTCGGGTAAGATACGGAATGCGGGCGTAGAGACAGAGGTGGCGTGGCAAATCAACACGGCATGGGCAGTGGATGCCAACTATAGTTATCTTTATATGCAGAACCCCGTGGTGGCAGCACCGGAACACAAACTCTATGTCGGCGCACACTATCGTGATGGGCGTTGGTCGGTTTCGACGGGTGTGCAGTATATCCACGGGCTCTATACTTCCGTGTCGCCTGTAGAGAAAGAGCATTTCGTACTGTGGAATCTGCGTGGACAAGTGGAGGTCTGCAAGTACTTGAGCCTATGGGTACGAGGCGAGAACCTGCTCGCACAACGCTATGAGATAAACCAAGGCTACCCTATGCCCCTTGCCACCGCCATAGGAGGTGTTACAATACAATTTTAAGTTAGGAATTAATACAAACAAGCAATGAAACATTTTCTTTTCGTTATGCTGGGAGCATGGGCACTCATGGCATGCGCACAGAACAAGCCCACCGACACCACACAGAATGGTACAGAAAATAGAACCCAAAACACCACACAAGACAGTACCGATATGAAAAGTAATGCATTAGTCGTATTTTTCTCGCGTACGGGCGAGAATTACGCAGTAGGAAACATCGAGAAAGGCAATACGCACATTGTGGCGGAGATAATTGCCGAGGAGGTAAATGCGACCCTATTCCAAATAGTACCCGTTACGCCTTACCCGGATACTTACTCGGAGTGTACACGGCAGGCGCAGACTGAGCGTACGGAGAACATCCGTCCTGCTCTGCAAGGCGACATCGCCATCGATGCGTACGACACCATCTATATAGGCTATCCTATTTGGTGGAGCGATATGCCGATGCCGGTCTATTCGTTTCTCGAAGCCCATAACTGGAACGGCAAGGTAATACGCCCATTCTGCACCCATGAGGGGAGTGGATTGGGAAGTACACGCTCGTATCTGCGTAACACCTGCGCAGGAGCGATTGTTGGCGAAGGACTTGCCATACAAGGTACGACAGCACAGACCAATCCCGAACAAACCCGCAAGGTAGTTCGTAATTGGATAGCAAAATAGAAACCCCTAAATAAATCCATTTAACAGTATGAAAAAGACCTTTCTATTCGGTATGGCAGCCCTGCTACTGAGTGGCTGCTGCCAAAGTAAGAACACCGCTGAGCCTGCTCCCATAGCCGACACGGCAGTAGTGTACATGACCCAAGAGATTTCTTCTGCCTCGCTTGTGCGTATCTTTGAGGCTCTTGGTATTACGCCCGATGGGCGTGTGGCAGTGAAGGTGTCAACAGGCGAGCCGGGCGGACACAACTACCTCGACCCGCAAATGGTCAAACCTTTGGTAGATAAGGTGCAAGGCACTATCGTAGAATGCAATACTGCCTATCCGGGCAAGCGCTACACATCGGCTGACCATAAGCAGGTATTCATTGACCATGGTTGGACGGCTATTGCCCCTTGCGACCTAATGGATGAATTTGGCGAGGTGCGTATTCCCGTGCGCGATACACTGCATCTTCGCTACGACATAGTAGGAGAACACCTGACGCACTACGATTTCCTTATCAATCTTGCGCACTTCAAGGGACACGCCATGGGGGGATTTGGTGGCGTATTGAAGAACCAAAGTATTGGCATTGCTTCCCACAACGGCAAGGCGTATATTCACTCGGCGGGCGTAACCGAAGACCCCGAACAACTATGGAGCCATATTCCCGAACAAGACCTATTCCACGAGTCTATGGCAGCGGCTGCCGATGGGGTACACCAATACTTCAACAGAACGAAAAACGCCGAACGCGGCACCGACTGCGTGCGCACCGTCTATATCAATGTGATGAATAACCTCTCGGTAGATTGCGACTGCGACAGTCATCCCGCAGACCCGGAAATGCAGAATGTGGGTATCTTGGCATCGCTTGACCCCGTGGCACTCGACCAAGCCTGCGTAGATATTGTATTCCACTATCCATCGACCGATGGCGACAACGCCGCTGCACTGATAGAGCGTATCAACTCACGCCACGGCATACGCACCATTGAGCGGGCGGCAGAGATAGGGCTTGGCACACGCAACTATCGCATTGTAAGTATAGACGGCGAGGATATGCTGCAGGAACTGAACGAAAAAGGGCTGTCGTTAGTAGTGCGCAACCACGGCAAACAGACCACTTACACACAACATGGTGTGCGCGACCTATACGACTTGCAGCATACCACACAACTGCACGGGGCAACCGTAGCGGACAAGATAGTAGGCAAGGGTGCCGCCACGCTGTTGATTGCCAATGGGGTGCGCTCCGTTACGACCAACTCTATCTCCCGTGAGGCGATAGATATGCTTCGTGGGGCAGGCGTAGAGGTGCAGTACCACGAGGTGTTGGACTATATCCCCAATCGGGACAACACAGGCGAATGCCCGATAGAGCGCAGCCTTCACGGCTACACCGACCCCGCCCAATGCCTGCCGATAGTAAACGCCATGGTAGAATCCATGAGTAATTAGGAAGGCGAGGTTAGGAGGGAGAAATAAAGACCGCTGCGCTGTTAGAAATTAGACTATTACGGGCTATGCAGAGATTGCTCTTGTAGGGTGGTAAAATAGAACATAAAAGCCCTTATAAGACCCTTACAAGAACCTATAATGGTAGGGTAATGGTAGGGCGATACGTCCGAGATACATCCGAGATACATTCGAGAAGCTACACTGATAGGAAAAATACAACACTCTTTGATTGGACAATTGGACAATTTACAATTTTACAATCTACGATTTTACGATTTCCGATGGTACAATTTTACGATTTTCATTGGACAATGTACGGTTAGACGATTTATGGGCGCCCGATTTATTACGATGGGGTGATTTCATCTACATTCTCACATCCCTATGCGGGCTTTCGGCTAATAGTGCAGGCGGGTTTAACCTTTTCTTTTACTTTTTGGCACAGGATTTGCAAAGTGCCAAACAGTATGAAAAATTTCTCTCTTTTAGCCATAGCACTTTGTTTGCTTTGTGGGCTCTTTGTGCCGCAGTCCATCACGGCACAGAGTGTATCCTCCAAGTATACCATTACGGGAAAGGTGGTCAGCAATACCGACGGTTCGGCGGTGGAGATGACTACGGTGCGTCTGTTTGCTTATGCGGGCAGCGACTCAACCATGGTGCAGGGTGCGCAGACCGACGCCACGGGACAGTATCTATTGCGCGGCATTCAGCCCGGGCAATATAAACTGCTCGTGTCGAGTATCGGTTTTAAGGAACAGACGGTGTCGGTCAATGTGTCTGCTAAAACCGCTAAAGACCATACCGTTACGGTTAAGACCATCCGCCTGAGCGAAGATGTGTTGGCACTGCAAGAGGTCAGCGTTCAGGGGCATGCCGCTGAGATGACCGTCAAGGGCGACACCATTGAGTACAACACCTCCGCCTATAAGGTGGGCGAGAACGCCATGGTGGAAGACCTGCTTAAGAAGATGAACGGCGTTACGGTCGACCAACAAGGCAATGTGACGGTGAACGGCGAGAGCATTACCGCCGTGCGTATTGACGGCAAGAAGTTTTTCGGCAGCGATGTACAGTCCGCTACGAAGAATATCCCCGCCGATATGATAGAGAAAATACAGGTGATTGACGAGAAGTCCGATGTGGCGAAGATGACGGGTTTCGAGGATGATGACTCGGAGCATATCATCAACCTCACGCTCAAGCAAGACCGCAAGCGCGGCGTATTCGGTAAGTACACGGGTTCGCTCGGTGCGGACATGGTGACGGACAATGGCGGTTGGTTCGACTATGGCAATACCGCTTATGGTAGCACGGCAGGCGAACGCACGAAGCATTTCTTCGAAAACGATTTTCGCTACAACGCCAACCTATTCACGAATATCTTATTAGGTGAGAGCCAAACCACGATAATCGGTAGTGCCAACAACACCAACGAGGTGCGTATGGGGCGTGGGCGTGGCAGTTTCGGTATGGACGCCAACTCGGGTATTACGCGCAGCGAGAACCTCGGCGTGAATACCAATGTGGATTTCAACAATCGTATCACGAAGAAGGATGGTCAGACCTCGTTGCTCTTAGGCGGAGATGCTGCCGTCACGCACTCCAACAACAATACCTTGGCGCAGACCGAGAAGACCTCCTATGCCGGCGACTATACTTATCTCAATACCGATTCGATGAGCAAGCAGTCGCGTGTGTGGGATGTGAACCTGCGCCTCGAGTTGCAATACCAAATTGATACGCTAAACAAATTGCTTATTCAGCCGACGCTCTCCTATACGGGGCAAAGCAATATCACCAACGAGGACTACACTTACCACCGTGGCGATACACTCATCAACGATGGTACGCAGGCACAGTTGGACTCCACGCGCGAGGTATCGGCGGGCGTCAAACTGACCTACAACCACAAGTTTATGCACCCGGGGCGTTCGCTTACGCTGGTGGGGAATATTGAGTATGGCAATACGACGGGGTATAATAAGACCAACGCTTTTGATAACTTGGCAAACGCCTCCACGGTTGACCAATACACCAACTCCAAGAACGACAAATTGACTTACAGTCTGCGGGCATCGTATGTCGAGCCTATATTCAAAGCAAACCACCTGTTAGAGATAGCCCTTGCTGCTTCGGGGCGTAACCGAACCTCCGAGAAGAATCAGTATTCTATGGACTCGATAGGCGAGTACCAATACGACTCCGTCTATAGCAACCAACTGACCAACAATTTCTACACCGAGCAGGCAGAACTCAACTATCGGTGGATTACCAAACGCAGCGACCTGACGGTCGGTGTGCGCGTATTGGCAACGCAGACCCACAGCAAGACCTACTACGGGCAAGTGCTGTATCAAGATACCCTCATCAATGTTTGGAACTGGTCGCCGACGGTGAACTTTAAGTACAACTTCGGTAAGAAAGAGTTCGCCCGTATCCGCTATCGGGGTACCGTCAGCCAGCCCTCTATCACGCAGATGGAGCCGGTGCGCAACAACTCCAACGCCATGAACGAGACGGTGGGTAACCTTGGGTTGCAGCCTGCTTTTGCCCACAACCTGATGGCAATGTACTCCCGCTTCAACCAAGAGCGTTTCTCGAGTATCATGACGGGCATACGGGGAACGCTGACCAAGGACGCTTTGGTAAACAACTCGATCTATGACCGCACGGGTAAACTCTATCAGCAGACCGTCAATGCGGACACCTATCCGTGGAACATCGGGGCGGACTTTATGTACAATACGCCCTTTGCCAAGAAACTATTCCAATTCAATACACGCACCGCTATCAGTTATAATCAGAGAGTGGCGTATATCCTTAAAGAGCAGGACGCTGCCGACATAGAGCGTATGATAGAGGCGGGGAATATGATACTGGGCGACCGCTCGCTGACGGGTAACCTGCAAGTGAGCGAAGACCTCGGGCTGCGTTTCACACACGACATAGTTGATATAGGCGTACGGGCAGACGGTACATACAGCCGCACACAGAACAACCTCGTGCAGAACAGTATCACCAATGTGTTCGATTGGAGCGTGACGGGCGATATAGAGTTCCACTTGCCCCACTCGTGGAATATAGCCACCGACTGCGGCTATACGGCACGCTATGGCTATACAGGCATCAGCGATGCCAACGAAATTATATGGAATGCCTCGATAGATAAGACATGGTCGAATGCGACGCTATCGCTTGAAGTATATGATATCCTGCACCAGAAGAAGAACATTGTGCAGGTAATAGGCGAGAACTCGGTTAGCTACGCCAAGTACAACACATTGCCGACCTATTTCATGCTGACCTTTACCTACAAACTCAACAAGATGGGCAAACT
>CAVKVE010000079.1:0-10873 GCA_963659655.1 Bacteroidaceae bacterium
GGTCCGTATTGTCCTGTCTGATATGTGTAGTCGCCTATTGGTGGATGAACAAGAAGTCCTATCTTAAATAATGTTGTAGGATTTGCGTATGTGCTACACTTTCTGTATCTTTGCACGCTAAATACCCCGAAGAAGGATGCTAGGTAGAAAAAAGAAACGACTGATTTATATATGCTTGGTACTTGCCTTGCTAACCTCCACACCACTATGGGCACTCCATATTGAGTGTGTGGGAAGTCCGTATCTGTTCACCAATCAGGGCGATACGATATTTATCTTCTCCGGCGAGATAGAGGTGCGCACGGCAGATGGTACCCCTACCGATTGGTACAAAACTGATGGTACATTGGCGCAGTCAAACAGCACCGAGATATATGCCGAGGACGGCGGCTACTACATCGAAGTGGATGGACAACGGGAGTATTTCTACGTATTCAGTTATCCGAACTACAAGCCGACAGACTTGACGCTGGAGGTGGAGGCGGTGAATTGCCAAGACACCCGTGTTCGCTTGCAGGGGACACTGCCTGAGATGCAATATCTGTCGGCAACCGGGCAAATCCGCTACCTACCCCGAACCTACTCCATTACTTACGGCAATTTGCAATGGAACAATGAGGACAAAGCATGGCAAGAAACGGATACTACCCTGCAAGGCGAGTCGCTGCATATAGGTTCGTACACGCTTCCCGCTATCTATAAATCAACAGAGATAAGTCTTTGTTACGATCAATGGATAACGAATATCGGGCTTACCCCGGATTCCGTCACTACAACATTGTCGCAGCCGGTAGCCGTGAAAGCGGTTGCCACCACTACGACCACGACACGGGGTATAACGGGCGAACAGAGCAACGAAGTGGATAGACCGACCGACGAGACCATGAACCCGATACAGGGTTCTGCCCCGCTTGATGTCCTGTTTCGTGCATACGCCACGCCCGCCGTCGATTACTACCAATGGTATATCTACAAGGGTACGCAGCTCATTGTGCAGCGCACGGATGACCAACATCGCTACACCTTCTTGGAGCCGGGCAGTTATCGGGCGGTGCTCTATGTAAGCAATGCGACCTGCCCGTGCAGCGATACAGAAGACCCCGATTGTCAGCGGGACTCGACGGAGATAACGATTGCCGTCAGCGAGTCGCAACTGCTTGTGCCGAATGTGTTTACGCCCAATGGCGACGGCAAGAACGATGAGTTCCGAGTGCTTTACCGCTCGCTCAAGGAGTTCCACTGCTGGGTATACAATCGTTGGGGTAAGTTGGTGTATGAGTGGACTGACCCTGCCAAAGGGTGGGATGGTACTATCAACGGAAAGCCTGCTGCCGAAGGGGCGTACTTCTATGTCATTCGTGCATTGGGGACGGACGCCACGAGTGGCTATACCACCAAGATAAAGTACGACAAAACAAAGAGCAAAGACGCCACTTCGATGATTGGCGTATATCAACTCTCTGGCGATATTAACTTGCTGCGCTAAGACAAAACAAAATAAGACTAGACTATATTGCATTGCATTGGGTTGGATTGGATTGGATTGGATTGGATTGGATTGGACAAGGCGGTACTATACTCGACAAGATAATTTACTTATTGGGAACCCAAGGTGTTCCCGCAACACAAGATAATCAATGAAACTAAAAACAACGATGTGTGCCATGGCATTAGCCGGTATGACGCTGTCGGCAACGGCTGCCGAGAGCAAGTCTGCAAATGCAGATAACCCGTTCTTCCATTACAAGGAGTGGAAGACTCCTCATCAGACCTATCCGTTCAACGAGATACGTGCAGAGCACTATATGCCCGCTTTCGAAGAGGGGATGCGGCAGGGCTTGGCGGAGATAGACGCTATTGTTAACAACCCTGCTGCGCCGACCTACAAGAATACTATTGAGGCATACGAGAAGGCGGGCGAGATGCTGAGTGTTGTATCCGGGTGCTTCTTCAACCTGACCTCTGCAGAGACCAATGATGTGTTGGACAGCATTGAGATGGAGTTGTCGCCCAAGATGTCGGAATACGCAGCGAACATTCGCCTCAATGAAGGATTGTTCAAGCGTATCAAGACGGTGTATGAAGAGAAAGACAAGCTGAAACTGAATAAAGAGCAGGCAAAACTGTTGGACGATATCTACGAGTCGTTTGCCAACAATGGTGCCAACCTCAGCCCAGAAGACAAGCAGACCTATCGTGAGTTGGCGGCCAAACTGAGCAAACTCACGCTTACCTACGGGCAGAATGTATTGAAAGCCACCAATGCATGGACTATGCTGCTGACAGACTCAACACTGCTTGCCGGGCTCAATGAAGATACTAAGGCACTGCTTCGGGAAAACGCAGAAAAGAAAGGGCTTGAAGGATGGTTACTGAACCTGAAGCCGACGACTTATATTCCTGTGATGCAGGATTTGGACAATCGTGATATTCGTCGCGAACTCTACACAGCATACAACGCACGCTGCATCGGCGGCGAGTTTGATAACACGCAGGTTATCATTGACATAGTCAATACCCGCTTGGCGTTAGCTCAGTTGTTCGGCAAGAAGAACTTTGCAGAGAAGTCGCTCCACAAGACCATGGCCGAGACACCGGAGAAAGTATATAAACTGCTCGACCAACTGCGCGACAGCTATATGCCTGCTGCTCGTCAGGAGGTGGAAGAGCTGCAGCAGTTTGCTACCAGCCACGGCTTTTACGCCACCATACAGCCGTGGGATTGGAGTTACTATTCCAAGAAACTCAAAAACGAGAAGTATGCTATCTCGGATGATGACCTGCGCCCGTACTTTGAAAAAGATGCGGTGATAGAGGGCGTATTCGGCTTGGCAAAACGCTTGTACGGTATTACCTTTAAGGAAAATAAAAACATACAGGTATATAATCCGGAGGTGAAAGCCTACGAGGTGTTCGATGAGAAAGGTAAGTTCCTTGCCGTGTACTATGCTGATTTTCATCCGCGGGACGGAAAGCGTGGCGGCGCATGGATGAATGATTTTCAGCCGCAGTACAAAGACGGCAAGACCGACCATCGTCCGCACATTGTCAATGTGATGAACTTCACACGCCCGACGGCGGACAAGCCTGCATTGTTCACCTACGATGAGGTGGAAACCTTCTTGCATGAGTTTGGACATGGCTTGCACGGTATGCTGACTCGCTGTCAGTACTCAGCGCTGTCGGGTACGAATGTGCCGCGCGACTTTGTGGAGCTGCCGAGCCAGTTCAACGAGAACTTCTTGGGCGAGAAAGAGTTCCTCGATACTTTTGCGAAGCACTATCTGACGGGCGAGAAAATGCCGCAGGAACTGATAGACAAGATTAAAGCATCGAACAACTATCATGCTGCCTACGCGTGCGTACGCCAACTCTCGTTCGGCTATCTGGATATGGCATGGCACAGCCTGACTGCACC
The DNA here is from genome assembly GCA_963659655.1 of Bacteroidaceae bacterium. Lineage (GTDB taxonomy): Bacteria > Bacteroidota > Bacteroidia > Bacteroidales > Paludibacteraceae > Colicola. Next base: position 3,419 of record CAVKVE010000079.1, read on the forward strand.
GTTTGAGGTGCCCGCGGACTTGACCGTAGAAGAGGCGGTGATTCGTTTTGGTAACGATGCCATGGAACAAGTGCGTGTGCTGCCTAATGTGCCGGGTACGCAGATGGAGACGGCCTTCACGCACATATTCTCGGGCGGCTATGCGGCAGGCTACTACAGCTATAAGTGGTCGGAGTTGCTTGATGCTGATGCTTTCTCGGTGTTCAAGGCGGCTGCAGCGAAGAAAGGCGGTTCGATATTCGACAAGAAGTCGGCGGAACTATTCCGTAAGAACATTCTCGAACGGGGCGGCACAGAGCCTGCTATGGACTTGTATAAGCGCTTCCGTGGCGGTGAGCCTACTATCAATGCACTGCTCGAGCGGGATGGTATCAAGGTGATTACGATTCAATAAGGAACCATAAGCTTAGTATAGGCACATACAATTAGCATTTCGAGCTTCTACCTTCGGGAGTGGTTCGGGAAAATGTACACGGGAGGTCATCATAAGATGGCCTCCCGTGTTGTGTTGTGTTGTGTTGTGTTGTGTTGTGTTGTGTTGCGTTGTGTTGTAGATATAGTTTCCATTTAGAAACGCAATTTTTAGTACCAAAAAAGCTGAATGCCCCATTGGCAAAATCAAATATGCGCTAACTTAATTCCGCCAATGGGTGAGTAGTAGATTGAGGTGGAGGCGAAAAAATGATGAGATGTTTGTGGGGTTGGCTTTTTTTTTGTACCTTTGTGCGTTTTAGTGGTTATGTGCGAGGGAATACCCTATTGATAGAAAAGTCTCTTAATGTATGGGGCAGAAAAGCAACTATTTTATATAGAAAGATTGTATATAGAAAGATTTCTGTATAAAAGATTACTGCTCTGTACAAGAATAGGAGGGGGAATAGAATAAATCGGATAGAAGAAGTATGAAACCATTGAAATAGGACAAGAATGCCGTATCGGTATATAAAATGAGCTGAATATGAAACGAACAGAACAAGAATGCCGTATCGGTATATAAAATGACCATGAAAATGAAACAACTGAGATTAGTATTGCTTTGGATGATTGCCGTATGTCCGATGGGGATGTACGCTGATTTGCAGACTGACTTGCTGGACCGAAAATACAATGCGCAGACGCTGACGCAGGAACAGCAGGACAGTATATTGGGAAACACGGAGGCGGTACAAAACGGCGTAGCCGGAAACGCCGGGCGATATCGATTGGAGTATGAAAACAAGCAACAGTTGTTCCGCCATTCGTTTGTGGCAGACTACTATATCGTAGATACACAAAAGGGAACAAGAAAACAGCTGAGCGATACACTCGTTCGGGATGCGCAACTCTCACCCAACGGGCGATATGTTGCCTTTGTGCGGGGGCATAATCTCTATCTGCATAAATTGGATTTCGGCACGGAAGTGGCTGTGACCCATGATGAAAATCCGGAAATACTGAACGGATGCACCGATTGGCTCTATGAGGAAGAATTTGGCACGACGGCGCTATTTGCTTTCTCGCCCGATTCGAAACAATTGGCTTTTGTGCGTTTTGACGAGACCGAAGTGCCAACTTTTGTATGGCAAGAGTATTTAGGCGTGACCTATCCGAAGGCAGAGTCGCTTCGCTATCCGAAAGCCGGCGAGAAAAATGCAACGGTGTCGGCTTGCGTGTATGATATTCAGACCAAGACCATTCGCACGATGCAGACGCATCAAGCAGGGGAGGACATCTATCTGCCTCGCTTGCGTTGGACCAACCCAACAGGACAGGGAAAAAATCAGGTGGCTGCTGACCTGCTGGTGCTGAAACTGAATCGTGACCAAAACCGTATGGAGGTGATGCAGTGCAATGCTCGTTCGACGGTGGCCAAGGCACTCTATAAAGAGGAAAATAAGAACGGCTATGTGGATTATGAGTTGTTCGACCAATGGCAATGGCTTGCGGACAATCGTATCATTGTACTAAGTGAGCAGAATGGTTGGCGCTCGGCGTATCTCTATTCGGCACAGGGAATTCGACAAAAGCAACTGACCCCCGACGGAATAGACTTGACCAAAATCTACGGATTGGATGAGGCTGCGCAAATCCTATACTATCAAGCGGCAACCACTCCGATGTCGCGTGACGGCTATATGGTATCGCTCAAAAAAGGTTCGCCTGTTCGTATCACGGAAGGAGAAGGTACGCACGCACTGGCGTTCTCGAAAGACTACAAAAAGGTGATAGATAACTATCAATCGGACACGCAACCGAACCGCTGTACTCTCTACTCGCTGGCAAAAGACGGAACGAAAAAACCGGTAAAAGTGCTGCTCGATAATGCGCAGGTGGCTGCGGATTGGAAAGCATTGGAGCTGCCGGAAAAGCAATACTTCTCGTTCAAAACAGAACGAGGCGATGAGCTGAACGGGTTTATGATTCGCCCCAAAGGGTTTGACGCATCGAAGAAGTACCCGGTGGTGATGATCCAATACTCGGGGCCGCAGAGCCAGCGAGTGCTCAACCTGTGGTATAAGCGTTGGCAGTATCACTATCTAGCATCGCAAGGCTATTGGGTGGTGTGTGTGGATGGTCGTGGTACGGATTGCCGTGGGCGTGCATTCCGACAAGCATCGTATATGCAGTTGGGCTATGTGGAGGCACAAGACCTAATCAGCACGGCACACTATTTGCAATCGTTGGAAAATGTGGATAAGGACCGAATCTGCCTTTGCGGTTGGAGCTATGGCGGTTTCCAAACCATTACGACCCTTTCGCAAACAGACAGCCCATTCCGCTGCGGTATTGCCATTGCACCGGTGACCGATTGGCGACTATACGACTCTGCTTATACGGAACGCTATATGCGCCGTCCGCAGGTGAATGAAGGCGGGTATAACAACAGTTGCCTAACCGACAAAGGAGAGCGACTGAACGGAAAACTGCTGATAGTGCATGGTATGGCAGATGACAATGTGCATGCGCAAAACACCTACCTATATGTGGAATCGCTGGTGGAGGCAGGGAAACAATTCGAGATGCAAATATATCCCGATGACAACCATTTCTTGAAGAAACGCAACAACTATTACCATTTGCACAATCGACTCTTGCGCTTCTTGGCGGAGAACCTATAGCAGAGGTTCGATACACAGACCGAAAAATCATTCAAAACAAAACATAATTTTAATACCATGACAAACACAAACAAACGAAACACACTACCGATTGTAGTGATGTATCTTCTGTTCTTCATGATTGCCTTCGTGACCAATCTGTGTAACCCGATGGCAGTTATTGTGAAGAATCACTTTACGATCTCGAACTTTGCTGCCCAATTGGGCAACGCCGCCAACTTTATTGCGTATGCGCTGATGGGAATTCCATCGGGGCTGCTGCTCAAAAAGATTGGCTATCGCAAGACCGCACTCGTGGCCGTGCTGACAGGATTTGTCGGCGTGCTGCTGCAATGGATATCCGGATTTGACAGCGTGCAAAGCTTTTGGGTCTATCTGGCCGGCGCATTTGTGGCAGGCTTCTGCATGTGTATGCTCAATACGGTGGTAAATCCTATGCTGAACACCCTTGGTGGGGGCGGAAAACATGGTAACCAATTGGTGCAATTCGGCGGTGTATGTAACTCGCTCGGTGCCGTGCTGGTAACAATCATTATGGGACACCTGATTGCAGATACTGCCAAAGCACAGATTGCGGATGCCACACCGGCACTGATGATAGCCCTTGGCGTATTTGCCTTTGCATTTATCGTGCTGCTGCTCGTGAAAATTCCGGAGCCTATACTGGAGGCAGAGCAAAGCGCAGCGGAACACGGCACGAGAGGAAAAGGCTATTCGGCTTTCTCGTTCCGTCACTTTAATTTGGGTATTCTTGCTATATTCCTCTATATGGGCATCGAAGTAGGCGTGCCGACATATGTGTTGCAATATCTGACTACACTGCCCACTGCCTCGATACCGGGATTGGGTATTGACCCGGATATAGCGGGAGGTATTGTGGCTCTCTATTGGTTCCTAATGCTGATAGGGCGCTTGATAGGCGGACTTATTGGCGGAAAAGTATCAAGCCGCGAGCAGATATTGGTGGTTTCTTCGGTAGCGATTGTATTGGTGCTATTGGGAATGTTCTTGCCACAAGATATTCAAGTGTCTTTCTTCGGCATCGAATGGGACAAGATGGAACTGATTGAGGCAAAAGTGCCGGTGGGTATTGTGCCGCTGGTATTGGTAGGTCTGTGTACCTCAGTGATGTGGGGCGGTATATTCAACATGGCCGTAGAAGGTTTGGGCCGATATACCTCGATCGCATCCGGAGCATTTATGACAATGGTTTGCGGTGCGGGTATTCTGATTCCGTTGCAGGGGCGTTTGGTAGACCTATTCGGAAACTTCCAAATGAGCTATATTGTGGTGGTTCTCTGTGCAGCATACATTTTGTTCTATGCGCTGAGAGGCTATAAGAATGTAAATACGGATATTCCGACAGAATAAAAAACAGAAAAAACGAAAAAATCTCCCGCTCGTGAAAGAATGGGAGATTTTTTGTTTTTGGGCTATAGGGAAAGCTGTTAGCACCGAAACAACCGATATGCCTTTTTCCAACAATCGGCTGAAAGTTTTTTGTACTTCCAACTTTTTTCCGTAACTTTGTGCGCTTTTTCGATAGAGTATCCTTCTACTTTGTGCGTGAAGGGTATGCTTTGTCGCCCATAGAGTATGTATAATACATCGCTATTCAGCTGCATAATTGCTACGCAAATACAGCATTCTCAAAAATAGCATTCACTAATTAAAATATAAAGATGAATATCAAAGTAAGCAACGTAAATCAACCTCAGTGGAAGGAAGTCAACGTCCGTGCAAACCTCCCTGAGAACTTGAACAAGCTGCAGGAGATCGCCTACAATCTATGGTGGGTATGGAATGCAGACGCAAAGAACATCTTTCGCTACATCGACAACGATGCTTGGCATCGCGCACAGTCGAACCCTATCGTACTGCTCAACATCATTAGCTATGAGCGAATGGTGGAGCTCAGTAACGACAAAGAATTCATGGCTCAACTCGACCGTATCTATGCTGACTTCCGTAAGTACATGGATACTCCCAAAGACAGCAAAAAGCCGTCGGTAGCCTACTTCTCGATGGAGTATGGTTTGAGCCATGTGCTGAAAATATATTCGGGCGGTCTTGGCGTACTCGCCGGCGACTACCTAAAGGAGGCTTCTGACAGCAATGTGGATATGACGGCTATCGGATTCCTCTATCGCTATGGCTATTTTACACAGACTCTTTCTCCGGAAGGACAGCAGATTGCTAACTACGAGGCACAGAACTTCAGCAACCTGCCTATTACGCAGGTGAAGAACGAGGATGGTACTCCGTTTGTAGTGGATGTACCTTACCCCGGACATATCGTTTATGCATATCTCTGGAAGGTAGCCGTAGGGCGTATCAACCTCTATTTGCTCGATACAGACAACGAACTCAACTCCGATTGGGATCGTCAGATTACCCACCAACTCTATGGCGGCGACTGGGAAAACCGTATCAAACAGGAAATCCTGCTCGGTATTGGTGGTGTGCTTGCTCTAAACAAACTGGGCATCAAGAAAGATGTATATCACTGCAACGAGGGACATGCTGCACTGATGGGACTTCAGCGTATGGTGGATCTCGTACAAGGCGAAGGTTTGACCTTCAACCAAGCCAAAGAGGTGGTTCGTGCAAGCGGACTCTATACCTGCCACACGCCGGTGCCTGCAGGACACGACTACTTTGAGGAGGGTCTGTTCTACAAGTATATGAACGAGTACGCAGGCAAGCTCGGAATAGAATGGCATGACCTTATCGGAATGGGTCGCCAGAACCCCGACGACAACAACGAGAAGTTCTCGATGTCAGTATTCGCGCTGAACACCTGCCAAGAGGCAAACGGCGTAAGTTGGTTGCACGGCGAGGTAAGCAAGAAGATGTTCGCTCCCGTATGGCCGGGCTACTTCCCCGAAGAGCTGCATGTGGATTATGTGACCAACGGCGTACACATGCCGACATGGGCTGCCAGCGAGTGGAAAGCGGTCTATAAGAAGTACTTCCCATTGGAGTGGTGGGACCACCAGTCTGACCCTGAGATGTGGAAAGCTTACAATGACATACCTGACGAGGAGATTTGGTCAACCCGTATGTTCCTGAAGAACAAACTGATTGACTACATCAAGGAGAAATTCCAAGACGACTGGATGAAGAGCCAGGGCGACCCTGCGCGTATCGTTCGTGCGCTCAACGAGATGAACTCCAACAACCTCATTATCGGTTTTGGCCGTCGTTTTGCTACCTACAAGCGTGCACACCTGCTCTTTACGGATCTCGACCGTCTCGACAAGTTGGTTAACAACCCCAACTACCCGGTACAGTTCCTGTTCACCGGTAAGGCACACCCAGCAGACGGCGCAGGACAAGACCTGATTCGTCGTATTATCGAGATTAGCCGTATGCCGCAGTTCCTGGGCAAAATCATATTCCTTGAGAACTACGATATGCGCCTGGCAAAACGCTTGATCAGCGGTGTGGATATTTGGCTCAATACGCCGACCCGTCCGCTCGAGGCAAGTGGTACGAGTGGTGAGAAAGCACAGATGAACGGCGTGCTGAATTTCTCTGTACTCGATGGCTGGTGGTACGAAGGCTATGTAAAGGGTGCCGGTTGGGCTCTGACCGACAAGCGTACCTACGAGAATCAGGCGCACCAAGACCAATTGGATGCTGCCACGATCTATCAGATCCTCGAGGACGAGATAATTCCGCTCTACTACGCAAAGAACTCCAAAGGCTATTCGCCGGAGTGGATTCAGACTATCAAGAATTCTGTTACCAAGATTACGCCGCGTTTCACTACCAAGCGTATGATGGATGACTACTTCGATAAGTTCTACAACAAACTTGCAAAACGTCATGCTCTCTTGGTGGCTGACAACTACAAAGTGGCAAAGGACATCACGGCATGGAAAGAGAATATCGTAGCGCACTGGGATGAGATAGAGGTACTCAAGGCAGACCTGCCTGAACTCGGCACACCCAATGTGGGCGAGAAAGCACGCGTAACCGTTGAACTGGATACCCATAACCTGAACGATAAGGGTATTGGCGTTGAACTCGTAGCTATTCGCACCTCGACTCACAACAACGACAAGTTGTATGAGGTAGAGCCGCTGAAGCTGGTAAAGGCTGAGGGAAGCCACCTCTACTTCGAGACGACCTATCAGTTTGACTATGCCGGCGGTATGAAGTTCGGTCTGCGTATGTATCCGCAGAATGACCTGCTGCCACACCGCATGGACTTCTGCTATGTTCGTTGGTTGTAAGTAAGAGATAACTCTTAGGAAAAGAAGATAGCCGATTGCTCAGTTGGGCAATCGGCTATCTTTTTGTGTATAAAAAGGGAGTTGGTTCGGGAGTGGTTCGGGAAATGTGCGAAAAA
>CAVKVE010000080.1:0-3626 GCA_963659655.1 Bacteroidaceae bacterium
TAGATGACCGTACCTTGCTGCTCGAAAGTATGTGGCAGAGCCTCTATCCACTCACGCAGATAGGCATAATCGGGATTGATTACTATTCGCATAGGGCTTGCTGTATTCGTTTAACAATATCGGCAGGGGCGATGTCAAGGCAGCGATAATCACCAAAACGGCAAGGCTTATTGCCGTAAATGGAACACGGACGGCAGGGCAAATCGCGCTGAATACAATCCGTCAGGTGTTGTCCATAACCGAGAAAACCGGCTGCCGGATGGGTCGCCCCCCATACGGAAAGCACACGCGTGCCTGCAAGAGAGGCAAGGTGCATATTCGCCGAATCCATAGTAAGCATGAGCCTCAGCCCCCGCATAATTTGTATCTCCTCTGCCATAGTGTGCTTGCCCGCCAACGATACGACATTCGGGTAGCGGCTCTCCCATTGTTCCAAAACGGCTTTCTCTTTGGCTCCTGCACCGAATAGATAGATGGTTTCCGTGCCTTCGGACAGCATACGCACGACCTGTTCCATTTTTTCGAGCGGGTAGATTTTCCCCGCGTGGGCGGCAAAGGGAGCTATACCGATACCGCTCTTCTCGGCTGCGGGTGCGATAGGCGCAGGCTGCACCGCATAACCCAATCGGGCAAGAACCGAAAGGTATCGCTCAATGGTGGTTGGCAGCGGGCGGTCGGTATGGTGCGTGCGCACCAACTGTTGCTTCTGCAAACGCCCTTTGTGGATGACGGCTACCCGCTTGCCCGCCAAGACAAAACGGGTGCAAAGATACTTCGAACGCAGCACATCGTGCATGTCCGCCACCTCGCTGAAGCGGTGGTAATCGATGTCAGTCAGCAGACGCCGAAGCCCCGCAACGCCCTTGTGTCGCCCACGCAGGTCTGCCCCAAAGAAATGCACATTCTCGGGTAGCCCCTCGAACAGGGACGCCGTCTGCTTGCGAGATAGCACCGTCAGCTCTACCTTCGGGAATGCTTCGGCAAACGCCCGCACAACCGGTACGAGCATCGCCACATCACCGAGTGCGGAGAAGCGGATAAGAAGGACTTGTTTCGGAGTCATTGGAGATTGGTTAAGCGCAGATATTTTTCCATCGTGCCGTACGCAATGAGTTTCTCTCGGTGTGCGTCACGGAACGGAGCGACATAAGCATGCGCATGTTCGATAATGGCCTGTGCCTCAGCGGGATGCGCATTGTAGTAGGCAATACGCTCCGCCAAATCGGAAAAATCGGCACGGCACTCAATATAATGGTAATTCGGAATCAGCGTCCCTTCCATAAACCACGTCTCGCAAGTGGGGCGAGGCATAACAGCTATCGAGTTGGACGACATGACCCATTTCAGATTGCTGGCAACATCGTTGCCCTCTAACGCCATTATATAGCGATAGCGAAGGTGTTCGCCAATAGTGAGTTTGCGTGTCTGCCACTCTGCAGGGAGCGTAGCATCCTTGCTCACATCGCCACAATCGCAGACCGCACTGCCAAAGTACTGCTGCATGAAACGCACACGGCTCTCCTTGCCCGATACCTTGCCTCGAAAGACGGCGATCGGCTGCTTGTCTTCCCAAGGTGTTTTGTCGTCAACAAAGATAAAGTGGCGCACCTTGACCATCTTGAGCAACACGCTGTTCTCGTTGCTCGCCACAAGCGGACGACTCTTGACAATGGTTGGGCTGTCGGGGACATGCACGATGTCGCCCGGCAATATTTGCCAACGAAGGTCTGACGGAAAAAAGCGGGTTATCGCTGCGCTATCAAAATAATAGACTTTTTGTTTCTTGGGGACACGCCAATCGCCGAGCCGCATAGCCGTAGCAGGCAGCGGTGTGGGCTGAGAGAGGCGGCAATAGTAGTCGATACGGGAGCGTATATAGTCGCTATCGGGGCGGCGGTCTATCTCTTGCTGCAAGCGGCGTCCCTCCCAACGAGAAAAACACGATGGGACACATTCCCGCAAGTAGCTGCGCAGGTAGTACGCAGCCTTGGAGTTCTTACCGCTATGGAGCTTATAGAAAAGACCGTCCCGCATAGATAATCAATAGGTTACGCTATACGCTCGTACGGCCTACTTTTTAGCGTAGAGGACCGGGTTGAGCGTCGGATCGTTGTACATCTTCATCTGACGATAGACTTTCATGATGCGCTCACCCGACTCGTAGTCCGCCAAGAGTTGCGAAATAGAAGTGGTCATATCCTGCAACTGCTCGTTGAGCACCGCCAACTTCTGCGCACACTTCTCGTGCTGCTCGGGGCTGACATCGGTACGGCTGACCTGCTCCTGCATGTGGTAAATCTTCACATGCAAGATACTCAGACGGTCGATAGCCCACGCAGGACTCTCGGTGTTGATTTTGGCGTTGGCTTTGGGAGCCACATTATGGAATTTCTCCCAAAAATAGGAATCAATACGCTCCACCAAATCGGTACGCTCCTGATTGCTGTGGTCGATACGACGCTTAAGCGCCAAAGCGGCAACCGGATCGATCTCCGGGTCTCGAATGATGTCCTCCAAATGCCACTGCACCGTATCAATCCAATTCTTGAGATAGAGATCGTGCTCTATCGTGCCTGCTGCGTAGGGATTTTTAATCGGGGTATCGACATTGTCCGTCTTGTGGTAGTCTTGCACCGCAGTGCTGAAAATATGATTGCTAAGTTCTACGAAATTCATATCGTGATTTGCGTTTGTAAATATCGTTGAGAGAGAAATTAACGAAGCTTTGCTCCGAATTTCTCTTCGAAAGTATGCTGCAGACGCTGCATGATAGCCTCTATCTGCTTGTCTTTTAGCGTGTTATCCGGGTCTTGCAAGATAAACGACAGAGCATACGACTTCTTGCCTGCCTCGAGGTTCTTGCCCTCATAGACATCGAACAGATAGACATGCTTGAGCAACTTACGCTCCGTCTCGAATGCGGCACGCGCCAAGTCGGCAAACTCCACCTGCTTATCCACCAAGAGAGCAAAATCACGCTTTACTTCGGGGAACTTCGGCAGGTCGTTGATGACGGGCTTGTACTGCTTATTCTGGCGCAAGAGCTGCTTCCAATCGAGGTCGGCAAAGAAGACCGCGTCGTCAATATCGAACTGTTTGAGCAATTTCGGGCTTACGATAGCCATAAATCCTAATACCTTGCCACCTTGTGCCTTGATTGTCAGCCCATCGGCAAAGAGTTCGTTGCGGAATGGTTCGAGTTCGCAACGAGTAGGCTCTACGCCCATGCGTGTCAGCACGGCATCGATATAGGCATGCAGGAGATAGAAAGTAGTCTTTTCGTCCTTATGAATCCACGACTGGCGGGTTTTGTTACCCGTAATCCACAACGCCAAATGCGGCTCCTCACTATACTCGACAAGGGCGTTCTCAGGGTTATGCTCGCGTGCAGCAGGATTCTTATGGTAGTGGTAGCAGTTGCCGAACTCGTAGAATTTCAGGTCGGCGTTCTTGCGGTTCGCATTGCGCTGGATGGACTCCAAGCCACCAAAGAGCAGCGTTTGGCGCATGACACCCAAATCTTGACTGAGCGGGTTCTTTATTTTGACACACTCGGCGAGCGGATAGGTTTCGAGCGACTCGTAATATGCCACCTTGGTCAGCGAGTTGTTCAGAATCTCGTTGAA
>CAVKVE010000080.1:3984-5948 GCA_963659655.1 Bacteroidaceae bacterium
ACCTCTCCGCCGGCTACTTCCTGTATCAACAGGGCGCAACGCTTCAGCACATAGAGGGTGTTGTTCGGGTCGCAGCCACGCTCATATCGGAACGAGGCATCGGTCTGCAACTGATGGCGGCGGGCGGTCTTACGGATACATACAGGGTTGAAATACGCACTCTCAAGGAATATGTTGCGGGTTTGTTCGGTAATGCCCGAATGAAGACCGCCAAACACACCGGCAATGGTCATCGGCTCGTGGGCGTTACATATCATCAAATCCTCCGCCGACAGCGTACGCTCCACCTCATCAAGCGTAACGAACTTGTCGCCCTCGTGAGCCTTGCGGATAATCACATGGTGACCCTCAATCTTGTCGGCGTCGAACGAGTGGAGCGCCTGCCCTGTCTCGTGCAGCACGAAATTGGTCACATCCACCACATTGTTGATCGAGCGCAACCCGATGGTTGTCAGCGCGTTCTTGAGCCAATCAGGCGACTCGTGTATGCTGACGCCCTGTATGCTCACACCCGTATAGCGGGGGCAGTCGGTGGTGTCCTCGATAGTTATCTCGATAGGGAGATTGTGGTTCTGTACTTGGAAAGCGTCTACGCTCGGCTTGGTGAGCGTCAGGTGGGTGCCGTGCGCGAGATAGTAGGCATATAGGTCGCGTGCCACGCCATAGTGACTGATAGCGTCCGCACGGTTCGGCGTAATATCCACCTCGATAACGGTGTCGTCCTCTACATGGTAGTAGTCTTTGGCAAGAGTACCTACGGGAGTCGTTGCGGGAAGTACGATAATGCCGGCGTGGTCGGTGCCGACACCTATCTCGTCCTCTGCGCAAAGCATACCGAGCGACTCCTCGCCGCGTATCTTGCCACGCTTGATGGTGAAGTGTTCATCGCCATCGTATAGCACGGTGCCAATAGTGGCAACAACGACTTTCTGCCCGGCGGCTACATTGGGCGCGCCGCAGACAATATGGAGCGTATGGCGACCCTGCTCGTCGGTAACGGCACCTTGTGCTTCGGCTGCACCGATATTCACTTCGGTGATATGCAGGTGGTCGGAGTTGGGGTGTGCCACGCAGGTCAGCACCTCGCCCACCACGAGCCCTTCGAGCCCGCCCTTGATAGACTGTACCTTCTCTACTGTCCCGACCTCCAAGCCGATAGAGGTGAGAATCTTGGCTACAGTATCTGCGTCATCCGTCAGATTGATGTAGCGTTTCAACCAATTGTAGGATATATTCATAGCGATTCTATAACTTTACTATTGTGAATGTATTGTGAATGTACTGTAAATGTATTGTAAATGTATTGTGAGTGTACTGTAAATGTATCGGAGTGTATTGTGAGTGTATAGGGTATTGTATGCGAATGTTTTAGCGCACAAAGGTACTCTTTTTTTTCGGGTTATGCAAAGCAAGAGCCTATTTCGAGCACTTTTAGCTCGTTTCGAGCACTTTTGTAGGGGGAAAGATATGGAAAGACTTAGAGATTGCTATGGGTAGGAAGGGGACTGCAGAGGGAAGGCTTAGAGATAGAAGTCGCGGGTGAGGGAGGCGTACTCGGGACTACGGGGGGATGAAAGGGACTCAATATAGAAAATGGAGCGAGTTGGTTCGGGAGTGGTTCGGGAATTTAAGGAATTTTGGACAGAAATACTCAATGAAAAAGTAGTGAATTCGAGAAGGATGCGCTTGGCGGGCTTGCCGGGCTTGGAATGGACCTGCATGATACGAAGCGGACACAAAGAATGAGCGCGCAACAAAGCAAGCATCTCCGACTCCGCCTCAGCGGGGAGTATATAACACCCCAACCCACCGACCGCAAGCAAACGAGCCGTATGCGCCACTAAATCGGAATACGAAAGACTATCAGTATGCCGAGCCAACTCACGGGACTTGTCCGGATTTTTCAGACTATGCTGAAAATAGGGCGGATTGCTGACAATGAGGCGAAAACCGGCGGAATGCCG
>CAVKVE010000080.1:6180-10831 GCA_963659655.1 Bacteroidaceae bacterium
GTGTAGGCGAATGTTTTTGATAGGAATTGCCCCGACAGAGATGAGGCTGACAAAGATGGCTCCGATAGAGATTGCCCCGCCCATGCGCCCAAAAGCACCCCATCCGTGCCCACCTTCATGGCACAACGATCGTGAAAGACCTCAAACTGACGGAAACGAAAGGATGCGGAGGACATTATATATAGAATTAGCGTTGTTCTCTATAGGGAAAGCTCTGTCGCCTCAGGGGTATGCTCGTGCGAATGCCCCACAAAGGTATGAACGGCCAAATAGACGCCCGTCGCCAAGAAAAGAACGGCACAAGCATAGCGAAACCACTTCTCGAAATGCGCCATGCGATGAGTCAGATTGCCAATGCTGACCGCACTATAACTGATGATCCACGCAAGCAACATAATCGGAAGCCCTGTCCCAAACCCAAACACAACAGGCATCAGCCACGACCAAGCCGACGGCAGCGTGATGGCCATATCGATCATCGTGACAAAATAGATAAGGCGGTGCGGGCAAAAAGCAATGGCAAAGAATATACCGAGCAGAAAGGACCACAACCAACTCGAGCGGCTGTCGGCGTTCTCAAGCCAATGACTCAGCCCATGGTCGTGGGTATGATGATGACGCCCTACCACTAACAGCAGCACGCCGCAAAGCAACATACATACCGCCAACACCGGCTCGCCCCACTGCTCGACGAAATGCTGCATACCGGTCGTCTGCGCACCCATAAGAAAGGGAACGCTGAGCAGAATATAGGTAGTGAGCTTGCCCAACACAAACATAGCTCCATTGGCAAGAACCTTTTTCTTATTGCTCACCTCACGGTCGATATAACCGATGGCCGTAATGCTGGTGAAAAGCGTACAAGGGTCGAGTATTGTCAGCAGCCCCAAAAGAAAGGCGGTAAGAAATTGCATAAAAAATACCTCTTGTTTTAGCGAAATAGTTTGCAAAGGTACAAATTTTGCCGTACCTTTGCAAGCAGATATGAAAAAAGGATGGATTCCATATTGTATTGTGACGGTATTTCTACTTGTGGGAATGACCTCGTGCCATAGTTTTCGGCAAGAGGGGAAACGCCTGCAACGACAAGTGCTATGCCAACAGGAAATAGCCGAACAGAAGACCGAAACACTGGCGCAATACCTGCAACGAGGTGCTGATTTTGATTCGGTGCGGATATTGGCACACAGCAAGAATCCGATACAATTCTACATATTCAACAGCCGACAATTGGTCTACTGGTCGGACAACACATTGGCAGCCAACGATGTGCTGCTGCAGAGCTACGACAACTGGCAATACTACCGATTCCAAAACGCCCACGCCATCGGACGATGGAGCAAAGCAGGCGCCTACAACATACTGACGCTTATCCCCATCAAATATGCCTACGCCATAGAAAGCGAACAGCTGCGCAATGAATTTGCCAAACCCTTCCGCTGTTCGCCCGAACGAGATATAACCCGACGACACGACGACACCTACTACGAGATAGAATCGAAAGACGGACAGTTCTTGTTCTCACTGACGCCCGAACTGCTGAGCAAATCCTCGAAAGCGATCCATTCCCCCTTAGAGGAATCGTTCTCGTTCCGCCAATTAGTGACCTCGACCGCACCCACCGGCAAATGGATTTCGAGCCGACGCGTACGAACCTACTTCAGCATTATCATCCTGCTGTTTGCGGCACTGATAGCCGTGGGCATCATCGTACTGATACGCTATCGCGGATTCGGAAACATGCGGCTGCGCACCCGATTTATGTATGTGATAATGGCGTGCGTGCTGCTCTGCTTTATCTATGTATTCACGCTATCGGTGCGCTATGTGCAGACCAACTACGAGGAACGGCAACGCAGCACCCTGCAGGCCAAATGCACCTATATACAAATGTATCTGCAGAACCTGTACTACTGGGACATGTCGCTGACAAGCGCTAACCGAACGGGCTTGGATATTGATCTGCGGGACATTGCCTTCACCTCGGGGACAGATATACATGTGTATGACAACCACGGGCAGATAGTCGGCTCCTCGACCCCCGCCCTATTCACGGAAGGACTGCTCTCGTCACGCATGGCCTCGGAACCGTTTTTCTCGAACGAGACAAGCATGGTGCAATACGAAGACCTCGGCAACACACACTATCTATGTGCGTACGCCCCATTCTACAACGGCTCGTTTGTGCAGATCGGCTATATCGCCGTGCCGAGTTTTGTATCGGAAATAGAAAAAGCGCAAGAGGTAGATAACCTGCTGGCACGACTGCTACCGCCCTACCTATTGGTATTGTTCTTGGCGTTGTTTGCCTCGTACTGGGCGGCTCGCGGTATGACAGCCCCGCTCTATATGCTGACCGACAAGATGCGGCACTTCCAAATAGGCAAAAACGATAACCACATTGTCTATACCCAACACGACGAGGTGGGCGAATTGGTGGAACGATACAACGCCATGGTGGACCAAATAGAAGAGTCTGCCACCAAACTTGCCAAAGCAGAACGAGAGGGCGCATGGCGGACCATGGCCCGACAGATAGCGCACGAGATAAACAACCCGCTGACCCCGATGAAACTGACCATTCAGCAACTGCAACGGCTGCGGGGGACCGACCGATTTGATGCCTACTTTGACCAAGCAACGGCGATGCTGATAGAAGAAGTGGACAATCTGGCACGCATTGCCACCTCGTTCTCGACCTTTGCCAAACAGCCCGAAGTGACAGCATCGGAAGTGGATGTGGCACAAAAACTGTCGAATGTGATTACCCTATTCCGCAACAACGACAACGATGTGCCGATACGATACATCGGGCCCGACAAAGGCGTGATTGTGTGGGCGGACAAAGAACAGATTTCACAGGTATTCACCAACATTCTGCGCAATGCCCTGCAAGCCATGGAAGGACGCGAGGGAGCTGACATCATTGTGATGCTGAAAGAAGCCTACTCCGCCGAACAGATAGAGATCTCAATTTCGGACAATGGTCCCGGCATCCCCACAGAGATACAACCGCGCGTATTCATGCCCAACTTCACGACCAAAAACACCGGCATGGGATTAGGACTCGCCATATCGAAAAACATCGTGGAAGGCACCGGCGGAAAAATATGTTTTGAAACATCGGAAAAAGGCACTACTTTCTTTGTTTATCTAACAAAAAAGCAGTAATTTTGCCGTCGAAAACGAGTTAGCCGGGGTTCTTGCTTACAAAACGACAGGAATTACCCCATTGACATACAGAATAATAGGCGCTGTAGCGTCCTGCTACGGACAACAATACACACAACTAAATCAATAATACGATGAAAGTCGAAACCATTATGCAGCAATTAGCTGCAAAGCATCCCGGCGAGGCAGAATATCTGCAGGCCGTGCAAGAAGTTCTCGAATCGATAGAGGAGGTATATAACCAACACCCCGAATTTGAGGAAGCAAAGATTGTAGAGCGTATGGTCGAACCCGACCGTATCTTTACTTTCCGTGTTACTTGGATAGACGACCAAGGTCAGGTACAGACCAACCTCGGCTATCGTGTACAATTCAATTCTGCCATTGGCCCGTACAAAGGCGGATTGCGTTTCCACAAAGCCGTTACGCCGAGTATGCTGAAGTTCTTGGGATTTGAGCAGACCTTCAAGAACGCACTGACTACCCTGCCGATGGGTGGCGCAAAAGGCGGCTCGGACTTCGACCCCGTAGGCAAATCGGACGCTGAGATTATGCGTTTCTGCCAAGCCTTCATGCTCGAACTTTGGCGTTGCATCGGTCCCGACCAAGATATTCCTGCCGGCGATGTAGGCGTAGGCGGACGCGAGATTGGCTTCCTGAACGGTATGTATCAGAAATTGGCTCGCGAATACCACACGGGCGTGCTGACCGGCAAGGGTATGACTTGGGGCGGTAGTATTCTGCGTCCGGAGGCAACCGGCTTCGGCGCACTCTACTTCACGCAACACCTGCTGCACAAAGCAGGCAAAGATATTGCCGGCAAGACGATTGCTCTCTCGGGCTTCGGAAATGTAGCGTGGGGTGCTGCCACCAAGGCTATCGAACTCGGCGCAAAGGTAGTGGCTATCTCGGGTCCTGACGGCGTTTGCCACATCCCCAACGGCATTACCAAAGAGATGATTGACTACATGCTCGTAATGCGTTCGTCGAACCGCAACCGCGTGCAAGACATGGCGGACAAGTTCCCGAAGGAGGTTACCTTCACGGCAAACAAGAAAGCATGGTCGATACCTTGCGACATTGCACTGCCTTGCGCATTCCAAAACGAGCTGAGCGAGGAGGATGCAAAAGAACTGAAAGCCAACGGCTGCTGGTGCTGCTGCGAGGTCAGCAACATGGGCTGCCAACCGGGGGCTATCCACTTTTTCCAACACAACGGTGTGCTGTTCGCTCCGGGCAAAGCCGTCAACGCAGGCGGTGTAGCCACCTCGGGATTGGAGATGACGCAGAACGCAGAGCACCTGAGCTGGACAGCAAAAGAGGTAGACGAGCGTCTGCACCATATCATGCAGTCCATCCACGAGCAGTGCGTTCAGTTCGGTACGCAAGCAGACGGCACGGTGGACTATGTGAAGGGCGCGAACATCGCCGGCTTCATGAAAGTGGCTACCGCCATGCTCGAGCAAGGTATTCTATAAGG
>CAVKVE010000081.1:0-10483 GCA_963659655.1 Bacteroidaceae bacterium
CATTCCCGAACCACTCCCGAACCAACTCTACATTTATTAACTATATTCTCCCTATCTTTCCCCTACCTTTTCCCCATATTCCTCCTCTATTTCCCTTATCTTTCCCCTCTAAACACCTCAGTTTTTGCATATCTCGTATTTTTATTGTACCTTTGCAAGCTTTATCAAGTCAATCGTTCCCTTTAGGTATGTCAGTACAAATCGAGCATCTCAACAAGCACATCGGCCAACAACACATCTTGCACGACCTTAGTTTGTCCATATCTGCCGGCGAGGTGGTCGGGCTGTTAGGCCCTAATGGTGCGGGCAAATCCACACTGATGAAGATACTCACCGGTGTATGGGACTGCGATCGCTCCTCGTCGGATGCCCCGACCATGCTGCATGTCCCGGAGCGCATCGGTTACTTGCCCGAGCAGAACCCTCTTTACGATGAGATGTATGTCACGGAATACCTTCATTTTATGGGTAGTTTGACCTTACCACACGCATCGCACAAGGACATCTCCGCTATGGTTGAAACGCTGATTGACCAAGTAGGTCTTGCCCCGGAACGCCATAAGCGCATTGGCAGCCTAAGCAAAGGCTATCGCCAACGGGTAGGATTGGCGCAGGCAATGTTGGGTGACCCTGAGCTGCTGATACTCGATGAGCCGACAACGGGCCTTGATCCGAATCAACTGATCGAGATACGCGCCTTGATTCGCTCGCTGAGCCACGACCACACGGTTATTCTCTCGACGCATATTCTGCAAGAGGTCCGCGAGATGTGCGATCGTGTTGTCGTTCTCAGCCACGGGCAAATCCGAGCCGACAAGCGCATCGAAGACATCCCCGACTTAGAAGAACTCTTCGCCCAATGCACGAGGCTATGAGAGATTAGACCCCCTGCGGTTGTTAGAGGGTTGGGGGATCGAGACCCCGCAGGTTCATTCTTAATTCATAATTCTTAATTCATAATTAGAAACAGTGAGCGAGTTTGATATACGCCAACAGATGACCGAGAAGGAGCAGGACAACGCCTTGCGTCCGCTTCGTTTTGCCGACTTTGCGGGACAGAGCAAGGTGGTCAGCAACCTTCGTATCTTTGTCGAGGCGGCTAAGTTGCGTGGCGAGAGCCTCGACCATGTTTTGCTATTCGGTCCTCCGGGCTTGGGCAAAACCACCTTGAGCAACATCATCGCCAACGAGTTGGGCGTAGGGTTTAAGATTACTTCCGGCCCTGTGCTCGACAAGCCCGGCGACTTGGCAGGTCTGCTCACCAGCCTCGAGCCGAACGATGTCCTTTTCATCGATGAGATACACCGCCTTTCGCCCGTCGTAGAGGAGTATCTCTATTCCGCTATGGAGGACTATCGCATTGATATTATGATCGATAAGGGGCCTTCTGCCCGCACCATACAGATTGACCTCAATCGTTTCACCCTGATAGGTGCCACCACCCGGTCGGGTCTGCTTACCTCGCCGCTTCGTGCTCGTTTCGGTATCAATTGCCACCTTGAGTATTATGACGCCGATGTCCTTGCAGGCATTGTCACGCGCAGTGCCGGTCTGCTTGGTATCGCTATTGATAGCAAGGCAGCGGGTGAGATTTCCCGCCGCAGTCGTGGCACGCCCCGTATTGCTAATGCGCTGTTGCGCCGAGTGCGGGACTTTGCGCAGGTCAAGGGCAACGGTTCCATCGATTTAGACATTGCCCAATATGCTTTGGAGGCACTCAATATTGATACATTCGGGCTCGATCAGATCGACAACAAGTTGCTTTGCACCATTATCGACAAGTTCCAAGGCGGACCTGTCGGGCTGAACACCATCGCTACGGCTATGGGCGAAGATGCGGGCACCATCGAGGATGTCTACGAGCCGTATCTTATCAAGGAGGGCTTTATCAAGCGCACCCCTCGTGGCCGTGAGGTCACCGAGTTGGCGTACAAGCACTTGCACAAAACGCCCTACCCCACCAACAATCAGCAAACGCTATTCTAAATACAATCTGTAAATTGCAGCCCCCCCCCATTTACAAATTTACAATTTCACAAATTCACAATGTACAAGGCAGTTTTCATCGATTGGGATGACACCGTAGGCGATTGGATGGGCGTTGCCCGCAAGTCGCAGCAAGAATTATACAACAAGTACCACTTGTCGGAGTGGTTCGATTCTTTTGATGAGTGGTTTGCCCAATACAATGCCCACAATAGCGACCTATGGGTGCTGTATGGCAAGGGACAAGTCACCAAAGACTTTCTCTATCTCGACCATTTTCTCTATCCGCTCTGTCACCAAATGGGCATCGACACAGCGCTTGCCCCCACACCGCTTCGTGATATGGCGAAGCGCATTGCGGATGACTATGTCTATCTCACCAATGCCTACTGCACCTTGATGCCCGATGCCGAAGAGGTAGTGCGTTATTTGGCTGCCCGCTACCCGCTTACGATTGTGAGCAACGGATTTATCGAGTGCCAGTACCACAAGGTGGAGCATACAGGGCTCGCCCCATATTTCAAGCATGTCATTTTGAGCGAGGAGGTTAATATTCAAAAGCCTCAGCCGGAGATATTTTTGCGTGCTATCGAGGCGAATCATGCCGAGCTGCCGGACTTGCAGCCCAACGAGGTCGTTATGATAGGCGATAGTTATACGAGCGACATCGCAGGTGCCAAAGCCGCAGGCATCGATTCGATTTGGGTGTGGAGCAAGGAGGCCACCGAAGCGCAGTGCCACGATGCGACCTACATTGTGCCAAACCTGCGCGACTGCATGACAATACTATGACAAAATGGCACAAATTGTCCCTTTGGCACATAGATTGACTACCCGAATACGGCAATGGTGCCTATTTCCGAAAGGAAAACAAACAAAAGGAGTAACAACAATGAGTAAGAAAAATAAACATAACCACATGGAAGAGAACAAAGTGGAACAAAACGACGCACAAAAAGTAGAGCAAACTACGCAGACCGAACAGTCCCAAAATGCACAGGCCCAACAGCCCGAAAATGTGCAAAATCCCGAAGCAGCCCCGAAGGTAGACGCTACCGATGCGGTAGAAAACGAGGCTCAAACCGAGAGCACAGCAGCCGCAGAGCAGAACCACAACGAGGCACAAGCCAAGGAGATCGAGTTGCTTCGTGCTCGAGTAGCCGAATTGGAGGACAAGAATCTGCGAATGATGGCAGAGTATGACAACTATCGCCGCCGTACGCAGAAGGAGAAGCTCGATTTAATGGAGACAGCCGGCGAGAAGATATTCACCGAGATGCTCTCTTTGGTCGACGATTTTGAGCGTGCATCGGAGGCTATGCACAAGACGGAAGATGTATCGAGCCTGCGTGAGGGCATCGACCTGATACAGCAAAAGTTCATCAAGTTCCTCGACAAGCACAACATTCACGCCATCGAGACCAAAGATGCCGATTTCAACACCGATGAGCATGAGGCGATTACCACCTTTGCTGCCGGCGAAGATAAGAAGGGCAAAGTCATCGATTGCACGCAGAAGGGCTACAAATTAGGCGACAAAGTCATCCGCTTTGCTAAAGTCGTAGTCGGAGAATAAGGATAATTATAAATGATGAATTATGAATTAAGAATTTCATGCATTGTAGCAGCGGGAAAATCATCCCACCTTGCATGTTAATTGTTAATCGTTAATTATTAATTGAGCGTATGGCAGAGAAAAGAGATTACTACGAGGTGCTGGGGGTCGAAAAGACCGCCACAGCCGACGAGATAAAAAAAGCGTACCGCAAGAAAGCGATACAGTATCACCCCGATAAGAATCCGGGCGATAAAGAAGCTGAAGAGAAATTCAAAGAGGCTGCAGAGGCCTACGAGGTGCTGTCTGACCCGCAGAAGCGTCAGCGTTACGACCAATTCGGACACGCCGGTGTCGGCGGAGCAGGCGGATTTGGCGGCGGACAAGGTATGTCTATGGAAGACATATTCTCGCAGTTCGGCGACATTTTTGGCGGAGCTGGTTTCGATTTGGGCGACTTGTTTGGCGGAGGCAGCCGCAGTTCGCGTGGTGGGCAGCGGGTTCGTCGAGGCTCCGATTTGCGTGTCAAAATTAAACTGACTTTGGAGGAGATTGCCGCCGGTACGGAAAAGAAAATTAAGATCCGTAAGCTTGTCCCCTGCAGTGCCTGCAACGGAACAGGTAGTGCAGATGGCGGCACGGGTGATGTATGTCCGACCTGCAAAGGTTCGGGGCGTGTTGTGCGTTCGCAGCGTGGCATATTCGGCATGATGCAAGTGCAAGAGGAGTGTCCTACTTGCCATGGCGAGGGCCGGGTTATCAAAAACAAGTGTCCTAAGTGTCAGGGCGAGGGCGTAGTGCGTGATGAGGAAGAAATTACTATTCCCATCCCAGCCGGCGTAGCAGGCGGTATGCAACTCACCGTACACGGCAAAGGCAATGCAGCACCCCATGGTGGTGTAGCCGGCGACCTGTTGGTGCTTATCGAAGAGGAAGAACACAAGGACTTTGTGCGTGACGGTAACGACCTGGTTTACAACTTGTTGCTTGATATGCCTACGGCAATCTTGGGCGGGCAAGTACAGATACCTACCCTGACCGGCAGTGCCAAGATTACCATCACTCCGGGTACTCAACCGGGCAAGGTGCTGCGTATGCGTGGCAAGGGTCTGCCTTCCATCGACCAATACGGACGCCAAATGGGCACGGGCGACTTGCTTATCAATGTAGGTGTCTATATTCCGGAGAAGTTGTCGCGTGATGAGAAGAAACTCATCGAGCAGTTGCAATCGAGTCCGAATATAGCACCGGGTGCCGCCGACAAGAAGAATTTCTTCAAGAATTTATTCGGCTAATTTCCCAATTTTCCCGAACCACTCCCGAAGCAACTCTATAGAAACTCCATAAAAACTCTATAGAAACTCTATAGAAAAGCCACCGGAATTTCAAGGAAAAGACAAAGAACCTCCGAGAAAAAACCGACATACACCTTGCGCAAGTACCTATTATTCATACTGCTGACCATCAGCATAGCCGCACGAGCCGACGAGGAGCCCCTTGTTCCCATCGAGCGCTCCGATTACAGTCGCCCGACCGGGATTGCTCCCTACTACTTTGGGCCTAATGCATTCCCCATACCCGATATGTTGGATGGTCGAACTGAGAGCCGTCTCCGCCTCGAATTGGCGGGGGACGGCTATTTCGGTTTCAAGAAGGATCAAACAGCCGACCTCTTTGCGCGTGCCTACATTCCGCTCTTTACCGACCGAGTAAACCTCACCCTTTGGATACCTGTCACGGAGTGGTACAAGATGACTACCGAGCGTCAGCGGGAGTGCCGCCTGCAAGACACTGTAGCCATGAGCGGACACGAAGCGGGCGATGTCTATATATCGACCGATATTCAGTTGCTCAAGGCCCGTAAGTATGCCCCCGATATTGTATTGCGCGCCGCTATGAAGACAGCGAGTGGCGGTGGATTTGAGAAGGCTCGCCAATACGATGACCCAGGCTACTTCTTTGATTTGGCTATCGGCAAGTCGTTCTATTTTGGGCGGGGTAAGACATTTCCCGAAGCAGTCCCGAAGGAAGCCGTAGTCGAACTGCGCTTTGCAGGCAGTGTCGGCTTCCTCTGTTGGCAGACAGATAACGGGCGTCAGAACGATGCCGTGATGTATGGTCTGCAAATGCTCCTCAAGACGGAGTATGTATCCCTTCGCACAACCTGGGGCGGCTATGTGGGTTGGGAGAAGTATGGCGACCGCCCCATGAGCATCAAAGCTACTCTCGCAGGACACATACACGACTTTGAGCCGTACCTTACCTACCAATACGGTATCAAGGACTATCCCTTTCACCAAGTGCGAGTGGGCTTAGCCTATCGTATTGACATACTCAAATACAAGAAAGCAACAAGAATACAAGACAAGGAGAAAGAAAAGCAATGAGAAAACATCGGCGGATACTATTTTGTCTATGGGTATGGAGTAGCCTATGCGGCGCGGCATTATGCGGAAGCGCATCGTGCGGCACGGCGTGGGCGGCGGATGTACCCTACACCAATATGGCGGGGACGGACTCGGTCGATGCTGCGTTCTTCCGCAAGTGGTATCACCGCAGCGACCTGCCCTACTACCTGGAGGCACTGAGCGACCACACGATATACGAAACGATGACTACCGGACAGTGGTGGCTGCCGGAGCGCATCACCTTTGCCATTGACGGGCTGCCATGCACCGCCAATCGCTACTACATCGATGGTATGCGGACGGATGACCGCTTTCAGCCGGGAAGCACCTACTACATGCCCAATATGCAACAATACAACCTGCGTATGGACATTCATAGGGCACAGATGTACTTTGATAGAGATACGACGGCACGCAACTATGTGCAGGCTACATACAACTTCGGGCAAGTCGGCAATGGGGCTCCCGCTTTGGGTACGACAGAGATCATCAATATAACGCATCGCTCGGCGGTACAAAGCGCCGACGAGTACAAACACATCACGGAGCGTCGGCACCAATTAGGGGCAGGAACGGTGGATGCAGGGTATACCTTCCATGATGGTAAGGGAAACCCATACTACCAACATCTCTACGCCGCATACGGACAAAGGGTGATCACAAAGGAAAACGAGCAGGGAATCATGGTGGATGACCCGCTCTACACCGCACCATACTACAAAGTGCAAGCGGATGGATACTTCCCCATCGGGGCGAACAAGGGGGGACGGCAGGTGGGCTATCGGCTCAACTTCTCGGGACGCTCGGATGCGGGCAGCGAATATCTATACAACTACAACGAAATATATGACCTGAAATCGTATGTTGGTTCGGTGTTCCTTCGGGAAAAGTACCTCACGACGGGTCTGACTTGGGAGACCAATGTGACCCATCACAACGACCGCTCATTCAGCAAAAATATCATCGACCAAGACGGTGAGAGTTTCTCTCCGTGGGTAGCCGACGGGAAAACTCATATTCTCAGCTGGGCCGTCAACTATGAGCAACCCGTGCTGCCGTGGCTGTCCGTATTTGTGGATGCCTACAACTCGTTAGTACATTTCAGCCCGGAAGCCACCCAATTCAAAAACTCGATTTACCTGCAATCACCCGTGGACAGCGTATCTACCCCCCTCTATCGATACGAATGGACCAGCAACGCCTACACGGGGGGACTTTTGGAAAATACGGCAGGAATCAAGGCACACTACGCTCCTGTCTCGTGGTTCACGCTGACGGGGCATGCAGATTTTACCTTAGACGCCATACTGCTGCGCAATAAGAGCAAAGTAAGCCCCAATGTACAAGCAGGCGTAGGGTTGGATTTCCACCCCTGCAAATGGTTTGAGGCAGGGCTGTCGGCGGACTACAACCGTCTGCCCTACACGATGGACTATCTCCGCTACTTCTCGGACGACTACATGAACGCCGACATCTACTATGCCGGCACCGACAAACTATTTGCCACCACAGGCGGGCGCTACCACTCATATAAAAAGAACCTACGACAGACCTCGTACATCGAAGTAAATATACCGATTCGTTTCCATTTTGAGGACAAACGAGGCGGGCGGCACGAGATCGTGTTGCAAAACAACTACAAGAAGTATTTCGATGTGTGGCACACCTACTACGACGGCGAGGCGACAGATTATGGATATTACCGACAAGAGGAATATGGCGACAATACGCTCAAGGTATTCTACCAAAACGCAGGCGCAAAGTATTACGAGGTGGGCTATACCGAAAATTTTGGCAGCAACGGGCTACTCAACACGCCATACTTTTTCTCGCAACTGACACGCTACACCTACACGGGGCGCAAAGTGATGGTCAGTCTCAGCTGGCAATCGATGCAGGCTGCCGGCTACACGGGGTTAGGCAACGGAGCGAATAGCAACACGCTCGGCATGCTATCGGAAACCACGGCAAACCCAAACACCACGAATGTGGTACAAAACCAAAAGGGTCAATACCCCGGCGTGGGACGGCTTGACTTGGACAAGGGCTATGTGGCTCGTTTCTACCTATCATACAATATCTGCAAGTGGGTGCAAGCAGGACTTACCCTGAAATGGACAGACGGCAAGCCCTTTACTGCCTACCGATACTTCCAAAACGACGGACAAGTAGCCATTTTGCCCTACGAATCGCGCGGCACGAACCCTACCGACGGCAATTTCGGGTCTCGCCACGGCGCGTGGTATATGTGCGACCTGCATGCACAAGCCACTTGGTCGGTGAAAGACATCGGCATGCGCCTCAAAGTGGAATGCTACAATATGTGGGATTTCAGCAACGACTTGGCCGAGTTTGCCTTTGTACAAGACATTCCGCAAGCCAACCGTTCATCCATCATTCTCAATGTACCAACCGGCATCTTAGCCACCTATACTATTGATTTCTAACATGAAAGAGCGTTTTCTATCGTTTATAAAGTATTACCTCTATTGGGTGGTATTCTTCGTGGTGCAAAAGCCGCTGTTTATGCTGTGGCAACACGACCTGATAGGCACTGCCTCGTGGCAGGATTGGTTTCTCGTACCCTGGCACGGGCTACCGTTGGACTTGAGCGTGGCTGGCTACATCACGCTCCTATTCGGACTGTTGCTCTGCATCAGTTGCTGGGCACCGGCGAAAGGGATCAAAGTGATAACGCATATATACACAGGCATCATTCTCGCCATTGCGCTGATTACCATTATCGGCGACAACGGATGCTATCCGAGCTGGGGCTACCATATTGACAAGGACATATTTGACTACCTGCAGTCACCCAATGAGGTGCTGGCTTGTGCGCCCTGGTGGATGTGGTGCTTGGGAGCCGTGCTGTTTGCGGCACTCTATGCCTTTTGGTGGGTCATCTATCGGCGTCTGTTCCGCTCGCAGCTGCAACCTGTCAAGGGGGTATGGCACAAAACGGGCAGCACCGTGGCACTGTTTGTACTGACAGCTCTGCTTTTCTTGCCCATTCGCGGCAGTGTGACGGTATCGACTATGAACACGGGGCGGGTCTATTACTCCGAAAACCGTGTGCTCAACTTAGCTGCCGTCAATCCGATATTCAATGTGGTGGAGTCGCTGAGCGAAAACACGCTGAACACGGAACGATACCATTATATGTCAAACGAGGAATGTCAAACCTATTTCTCGCAACTGCATCCGGCAACCGACTCGATTCCACACTACGAGGATCCGCTGTTTACCACGCAACGACCGCATATCGTGCTGTGTATTTTGGAAAGTTTTTCCGCCAATGCGCTGCCTGCGATGACCAACATGCAACGGTTCACGCAAGAGGGGGTGTATTTCAACAACCTCTATGCCAACAGTTACCGCACCGACCGAGGCGTGATGGCAGTGCTGAGTGCTTTCCCAGGATGCGCGACCACCTCGGTGATGACCATACCCTCCGTATCGCAACGCCTGCCTCAGATAGGACAAGTGCTAAAACAAAACGGCTACGACCTGAAATTCTACTACGGCGGCGATGAAGATTTTACCAATATGCGCTCGTATTTGGTGGATGGCGGATTTGAACAACGCATATCTGACCACGATTTTCCGATTTCGCAACGGCTCAGCAAGTGGGGCGTGCCCGACCATATTCTGTTCGACTACGCTGCAAAGGACATCTGCGAGCGGCAGAGCGGCGCTACGCCTTGTTTTGATGTAATTCTCAGCCTCTCAAGCCACGAGCCGTTTGAGGTGGATTATCATCATCTGGAGCATCCATACCTCAACGCTATCGCCTACAGCGACAGTTGCCTCGGGGCGTTTGTGGATTCGCTACGCTGCGACCCATCGTGGGACAACACGGTGGTGGTGATGGTGGCAGACCACGGATTCCCCTACCCCGACGGCATACAAAACTACGATACCCTGCGATACAAGATACCTCTCGTGATGGTCGGGGGCGCGATACGCCACCCACGCACGGTCTCGACACTTGCCTCACAGATAGATTGGGTGCCGACCCTGCTGCATCAGATGGGATTAGACGCCTCTGAATTTGTTTTTGCTAAGGACATCCTTGCGCCGAACACCATTCCGTTTGCATACTATAATTTTGTTGACGGATTTGCTCTATTGGATACCACGGGAGTGAGCATTATCGATGCAGCTGTCAATCAACCTATTATGGAGGTAAATGCAAGCCCGGAGCGTATTCAACAGGCGAAAGCCGTCACGCAGACCATTATGCAAACGCTCACGGCGAAATAAGCGTACTGCACATAACCTACAGAATATATGACCACCCTGCGAATAGCCTTTGACGCCAAACGCGCATACCATAACGCCCGCGGATTGGGCAACTACAGCCGTGATACCATTCGGCTGCTGACCCACTATGCGCCCGAAAACGAGTACTTCTATTTCGGACAGCCTACTGACCTATTCCACCCCAATTGTGGTACGGTGGTCGCTCCACAGGGAGTATGGAATGCGCTGCCTGCGCTATGGCGGAGTTGGGGGTGCCTGAACGAACTGACCA
>CAVKVE010000082.1:0-10409 GCA_963659655.1 Bacteroidaceae bacterium
TCGTAACCAATGTGGTGCTGAAAGCGTTGAAGAACATCAGAGGCATTACCGTCCATCATGCCACAAAGGCGGATGTGGAGCGAATGCTGGCGCAGATGAAGGCAAAAAAAACCGAGACACAGGGAACAAAAGAATTTGGGCTAACAACGGACGCATTTGCGATATTCGACGGTAATGAAGCAATAGAGAAATTGCGCACCATATTAGAGAAAAGTGGAGAAACAATTTTACCCAAACAAGTTCCATCCTTAGATGATTTTCGGAAATTGTTTGCCAATCCAATTCATACAATATTCAACGAGATTGTCAATGTTAAGGATGAGGTGTTCAGTAAAATTATTCGCAAGTCTCGTGTAGAAATATCAGGAGCAGTTCTACCTACTTTACAAGAGCCTGATTTTGGCATAAGGGATGCAGATGGGACAATTTTGTATATCAAACGCTATAAAAACGAAAACAACGAGCATACCTACAATGTTGCAGTTGTGAACAAACACGGCGAATTAGAGGATTATATTAGTTCCGTCCATATCAAGAATGACAATAATATACTCAATAAAATAAAAAAAGGTGCTGAACTGCTCCTACCGAAAGAACGGAATACCTATGGGAACAAAGCCCAAAGCAGTTCAGCACCGACTGCAAAGATAGGGAAAAATTCTGAAACTACCAAATCAGAAGGCGAAATTGAGCCGCTGACAACATCTAATGGTACGGTTTATGGTTGGTCTGTGGGCAACGAGATATGGCTGACAGACGAGGGACTGAACCCCGAAACACCTATACACGAGTTCTTGCACCTATTCGTAAAAGCGATGGCGCAAGAGAACAGCAAGGAATGGCAGCGAGTAGTAGAACTCGGAAAGAAAGCCAACGCTATGGAACGAGGTGGCGAATAGTCCGAATACCTATCATGGCGGCAAAAGGTAGGTACTTAGACTTATATGCGGTTTTTGGGCGCAAGCGGATATATAAAAAGACTGCATCCTTTGGGGGATGCAGTCTTTTTTATTGGGGTAATGCGAATTACTTAATTGGCAGGATAGGCACTTCTTTCTGCGCCTTGGTAGGTGAGGTCTTGCTCTTGTACGGCTTCACCATCGACCGTAACATTGAAGCGTTTGGTCGTGCCATAGGCGTTACCATACGAACTGGTTTCAGTAGTATTGATAATCTCATGCCAAAGACCCTTATGGTATACATCATCCGTCGGGAAACCGGTGTAGGTCGTGTTGCTGATAGTCAAGTTACCCTTGATACCACCCTCGGTATGCAACTCAATAGCTGCCTTATCGTCGGCAAGGGTAGAGATAAACTTGCAATCTTTAACCGTCAAATCGTAGGTGTAGGCGTTGGCGTATGCGTAGAGCATAATGCCTTTCGTAACACCATTGACTACGCAATTATCCAACAAGACATTGCAGTTGTCATTACCAAAGACGATGATAGGATAGCCTTGCGTAGCACTTTTTCGATCGTTATTGACGGTGCAGCCCGTGAGTGTAGCCTTATCGACTACGATGGATAATGTACCATTGCAAATACAATTGTTCATTGCCAACTCGTCGGCAAAGAGAGTACCTGCAGTGCCATTATGCTCCATAACGGCGTAGATTCCGTTGCCCGTTTGGGTGTAGGTTACATTGTTGAATGTCAACTTGTGGCCTCTTGCATCCACATAATACTCACCATAATAGGGATCGGTCGCTTCGAGTTGGAGCGCAACGAAGGTCTTTGCTGCATCGATACCGGAAATGGTGGCATCGGCGGTGAGAGTAAGACCCTTGAGGTAATAGGTGCTATCTGCTGCCAAAACGATGTCGGCAGCGTTTGCAGCTAATGCTTCTGTTAGTTCTTTGGTGGTACCGACAAGTAATTTTTTGGTTATGGTGTTGCCGCTTGCAGTAACGCCCGTTACATCGATATTTGTGTGCGCAATTTCTTGGATGGAAGCCTCACCACGACGCGGAGCGTAGTAGCCCTCAATCGTATTGTTCTTCGACACGGTATTCACAATGGTTACATTACCGGTGACATCGGTACGACCAAAGATAGTAGCCACAAAGCCGGATTCATTTGCCATGGCTACATTGTGCAGATAGCTGTCCTCTACGGAGCAACCATCAATCTTGACTTGCGCCCTACTGGTACGACCAATCAATCCTGCTACCGGCTGAATACCATAGACATCTGCGCCAATGACATGGACATCTTCCAAGGTAACCTTAACCGAACCCGACTCAATGGTTGCAATGATAACGGCAGCGTGACCCTTGATATTGTTCACCTCGTGGTCCTCGTTCAGACAAACGACCTTAGCGCCTTTTACGGTCAGGTGACGAATCGTATCTGCATCCCCATAAGGCGAGCAGAACAGACTTGCGTGATAGGTACCCAATCGAGGTTGGCACTTATTGTCGCCCACCAACTTTACATTCTTGATCGTAAAGCCCTTACCATCGACAGTGGCATTATTCAGCGTGATACTACCGAGTTCGTGATCTCCAAAATCGAGATCTGCTGCCAACTCAATATTCTTGCTTACTATCGTACCGCACAATGCAGCCCACTCTGCAGGAGTCTTGATAATCAGGACATTATTAACTTCCTCCGGGGCCTTGGTTGTAGCACCATCCCAAATCTCCACATTCTCTTCGCCTTCGGTCTCGGGCTTTACTTCGATGTTGAATTCGGTCGTAGAGGTCAGCAGGTTACCATAGATATTGGTGCGGTGGTTGCGCTGCAAAGGCACATTTTCGATGGTGCGGGCAGGAACACTGGCATTGTCGTAGATAATGGTAACCGTGTTGTCTGCTGACTTGTCAGTCGGCATAAGCAAGTAGTTCATAGCCAAATAGCTGTAACCGGTGACCGGGAAAGCTACCGTCGGGAGGTCTGCCAAAGCAAAAGTAACCTCAGCGGCATCGCCCGCAACCTCCTGCGTCTTCAGGTTCAGTTGGCTATAGGTTTTCACCGTGACTCCTGCCTTCTTTACCTCACGATTGGCGTCTGCAGAAGCCTGTAAGTCGCCCGTACCGATATTCAGCTGAGCGAACGGACGGCGCAACTCAACGGTTTGCTGCGATGAACCATTGATAGTGAGGGTCTTTACGGCAAAGAACGCATCGAGGTTCTCGTCGCTCGAAGCCACAGCAGCGTAGTTGGCAGTAACAGTGGAGGTAGCCTTATCGAAATCGTAAATCGAAGTGGGAGCAGCTGCCCAGAAAGCCACTGCGTAGGTGTTACCATTGGAAAGGTTTAGGCGAATGGTGGTCTTGAGGTTGGAGAGAGTGGTGTCTCCGGACAGTTTGTCAATCAGCGTCCAAGCGTCATCCTTTACCTCATAAACAGCGTACTGCAGCTTGGTTGCGGTGGTGCCATCGCCAAACGAAGATGCGTTTGCCGCCCGTTGCGGAGCGCGACTGACCATAGATTTAGGTAGCTCTGCGGTGAACGAAACCACGGCTTCGCCTTCCGTCTTTACTTCTTCAAGCTCGTTGGAGCAAGATGTTGCCATCAGCAGACCCGCTGCCACGGCAAACATAGATAATAAACTCTTTTTCATTGTTAGTTAACTTGAATTTGTTTGGTATGAAAATCAATAAATTAGATTCGAAGGTGCTCCTGTTTTCAGCATTAGACCCTACCATAATGTGCGGCTTTTTAATGCTTGTTACAGAATTTTACGTCGCAAAGATACGGCATTTGTTTCATTTAACCAATACCCCCCCCTTAAAATTATCTACTTTTATATTATTATGTTTGTGTTAGAACATTAATTAAGTATTGCATTGCGCATGGGGAATGGGGGCAGGACAAAGTGGGGTGTTTTTTTGCGGGTGAGGTGTTTTTAGGGAGACAAATACACGAAAAATTGAGCCAAAAATGGACAAATAAGGCAAAGCAAGGAACAGTAATAGATTCGATACGACGGCAGAAAGTTTTTTGAAACAAATACTTGAAAAATTGAGCCAAAAATGGACAAATAAGGCAATACCTAAATATTTAGGAACCGCAAAGAGAGACGGTATAAAATACCATCTCTACGAGTGGGACAATGTTTTTGGGATGGAGCGTTTTTGGGGAACAAATATGCGAAAATACAGTCAAAAATGGACAAATAGAGAAAGCGGGGTGCTATCAAGAACATTGACAAAAAAAGGCTGTCTAACAGAATGGTGTTAGACAGCCTTTTTTAGCATGAAACCTTATAATAGTATGATTATCGGAGAGGTTTCTGTTTTATTATGATGGGGAAATTAGCCCTTAATCTTGTTGGCGATATGCTCACGCAGGCGCTTGACCTCCTCCTCCAAATTGTTGCGCCATGTGCGGCGGTCTTCGGTCGGGTCGTTGTCCGCAATCGCCTCCGTGAACATCTGCTCGGCAAGCTCGATGCTATGCTCGATGCTGTATTCCTTGCCTTCTTCGGCATACTGCGGCTCCATCTGCTTGCGCTCCTCCGGATGGTCCAACCAATAATCGATGGCGTTGGCAAGGTCTGCAGGGTTGCCCGGCTCGAAAAGACTGCGGCGGTCGAGGGCAAACTGCGGTGTAGCAGAACGCTCGGAATTGGCAATGACCGGTACGACACCTGTCGCAAACGCCTCGATACACGAGATGGCCTCGATTTCGATGTCTGCCGCATGGACATAGAGGTCGGTTTGTGCCAGCGTATCCAGCAACTCCTGCTTATTGAAGAAACGGAAAATAGGCGGGTTCTTGAGGTCTGCACCTCGCTTGGTCAGGCTCTCCAACAATGGTCCCTGTCCGGCAAAAATAAGCTGAATTTGGTCGGCATACTTGCTCTGCTTGACGGCATCAATGATGACATCTTGGCGCTTCTCAACCGAAAGACGCCCGATCATCATGATGACAATCTTACCCGCAAATTCGGGGCTTTTCTCTGCATCTCGGCGATACTTGAAATCCGCCTCAACGCCGTTGCTTATTACATGCAGCTTTGCCTTGTAGCCATTTTCTTTCAGCTGGTTGGCAATGAAATGGCTGGGGCAATGGATATGCTTGAAATGGTTGTAGAAAATATCGCGGAAGGCAATATAAATAGTCTTGTTGAGTAATGATGCGTCTTTCAGCCCGATGCTCGAGGTGATATTTTCCGGCTGCACATGGAACGCAGCGGTGTGGGGGACACCCAACTTCTGGCAGACTTTGAGGCCCTCGATAGAGAGCGCAAACGGCATCATAAAATGCACTACATCCGCCCAAGCGATGGCATTCTCCAACACATCCACTTCGGGCTTGGCAAACGCCATACCTTGTGCATCAATCAGCCCCTGCCCGATGGGCATACGCCATTCGGCTACTACATATTTGTCCGTTGCTTCGGCACCGGTGGATATTACGCGTACTTCGTTGCCATGCTCGCGGAGGTGATGAGCAAATCGCTTTGCGGAGATGGTCGTGCCGTTGTTGGCCGCATCAAATTGGTCGATTACGAGTAGAATTTTCATTGTTTGTTCTGTTTTTATTGTTCAAATTTCGCAGCGTTTTGGACAATTTGGCTCGCGGTATAGTTTTTGCGGCCATTGTTCCAAAATACTATTTATTTTGTAATCATAAAGTTGTTGTACTGACTATGACAAATCCTCATCAACATCTCAAGCGTTTCTATATCACGCTGTTTGTCCTGACTATCGTGTTGGGCGTGGCGAATGTGGTGTATCTCTGTTTCCGCCCCGAATCGACCCTTCAGTCGGTTTTGTTCTGCGGTCTGCAATATGTAGCGATGTTGCTCATATTGGCCGCTCCGATCGTGCTGCGGAAGCGTTTCCTGCTCAATGTGCCGCTGGTGCTGTCGGTGGCTATTGCGGCGTTCGCTTTTACGGCGATGGTTTTGGGCGACGGACTCAATTTCTATGGGCGCTACCCGTGGTGGGACTCACTGCTGCACTTGTTCTCAGGCGCCATGCTTTCGTTCATCGGGCTTTGGGTAGTGCATATCCTGCTGTCCGATTCGGATAAGGTGGTGTTTTGTAACAAGTATTTTCTGGCACTGTTCCTCCTCATGTTCTCGCTGGCTTGCGGTGCAATCTGGGAAATCTGCGAATACACCTACGACGACCTGTTTGGAACGAATACGCAGCAGTTTATGGCTACTACAACGGCATCGATCTATACCAACCAAGATGTTCCGCTGACGGGGCATGCTGCACTGCGCGACACGATGACCGACCTGACACTCGATTTCATAGGTGGTCTGATCATTGCCCTCTATGTGCTGTTCCGTCACGATACCTTCATGGAAAAACATACGGGCGACTCGCTGCTCGATTCTGCCTCTTTGGTCGATGTTCTGCAAGAGGATGCCGAGAAATCGAAATCGGATGCTGCAAATCAGGGTACGGAAGACACAAAGTTCCAAAACACCTAAATTGACCCTTTCAAATTATGTGCCAATATCGTTTTGGCATATCAAAAGACCGAGCTACCACGAAATATAGTAGCTCGGTCTTTCCTTTTGGAATATAATAGAATGGAAAAATCAACAACTGCCCAATGCCAAGCAGAACAGTCCTGCGATGATACCCACCAAGCAGGCGATTTTTTTCCAAGGGTCTTTTTCTTTGAGAATAATGAGTCCGTAGAGGAACGGGATGATGGTGCCGCCTCGGCGTATGGTGGAGACAACGGAAATGAGCGAGGCAGTATCGCTCAGCGCCAACATATAGACATAGTCGCTCAGCACAAGAAAAACGGAGATACCCGCTATCGCCCATGTCCAACGGAACGGGCTCGGGGAGATGTGCCGGGTGTGCCGCCGCAGTTTCTGTACGGTCAGCGCTATGGCCATTATCAGTGTTTGGTAGAATGTGTAATAGACCTGCACGGCGTTGTGGTCGAAGTGGCGCATCATATATTTGTCGTACAGTCCGCTCGCCGAACCTATCACGATGGCAAGGGCGAGGCAGATATAGTAGCGGGTTTGGTTGCCTGTCGGGGTGCTGCTATTCCCCTTGTCTGAACGATGCTCGCCTATCGAAAGCGCAAAAATGCTTCCTAAGGCGCAGACTACGCCCGCCCATTGCCAACCGTTCAGCACCTCGCCAAAGAGCACCATCGCTCCGATAAGTGTCCACATCGGGCGTGTGGCTTGCATAGGTGACACAATAGAGAGAGGCAGGTATTTGATAGCGATGTACGCACATACCCACGAGCTGAGTACGATGCACGATTTGAGCAGTATCAACAGATGGGCGTGCAGTCCTACACGCGGCACAAAAAACAGCGTCTGTTGCATAGTGTCAGGCATAAGCAACGACAGCAACAACGGAATGGCGAGCAGAGCGGATGAGATGAGCAAGCTCACCGTCAAAACATCTAATACGCTGTTCTGTTGTAACGAACGCTTTTTGCTAATATCGTAAAAGCCTAAGCAAAGAGCGGAAAGAAGGCTGAGAATAACCCACATCGGTTAATTATGATTTAAGAATTATGAATTGGCGTCTTGCGTTATAGCAAGCACTGCTCGCATTGCTTCGGGGTACATTGGGTGGCGGTGAGCTGCAGAAGTGCCTGCGAGTTGGCTGCAGTCAGCACAATCTGTCCCGCTTGCTGCCATTGGCGGATTATCCCATTGTCCTCGGCAGGCAACATTTCGTAGAACGACAACGCTCGTTCTGCCTGTTCCGTTTGGTTCCGATAGCGATGGTAGGCGTATTGGTACGGGAATACCACATTGAGCAGCACCTTTTCGACCGAGCCTCGCCCGACGGGTTGCGGCATAGACAGCTTGGCGGCAGGGGCTATGGCAGAGGGCGGCGGCGATAGCAGTTTTACCATTTTCTCGATATCCTTTTCCTCCATCAGCTGCGAAAAAAGGAATTCGGTTTGGTGTAGCAATAGCGCCAACTGCCGTATTCGTACATCCGGAGCCACGCCGGCTCGTCGCCATTGGGTGGCATCAATGGCCGTCAGACTGAATTTCTTTTGCAGAAAAGCGTATTCTTTGTAGAGCGATTGCCCCTCTTGCGTTGGATTTTCGTCGCTCAAGAGTCCGGCTTGCCCTAATAGCAGAGCCGTCAGCTGAAACAGACTGTCCCGATGCTTGTTTAGATAGGATAGGGGAGTGTGCCGAGCCAATTGCTCCATAGGGCGGCTGTTGGTATGGAAACCGAATGACCGCGCCAACGATATATAGAATGCCTCCTCCCAGTTGTGTTGGGTGTCAGCGAGCAAGCTGTATATGGATTGGCTGCGTTCCTCGATGCGTTGCCGCAACAGCAGGCTGCAGAGCGCCCGGTTCTGGATGTCCCATGACGCTGAATTCTCGCCACTGAGATGCGTTTGTGATAGGCAAGGAGGGTAATTTGTTGACATATATAGATGGTTTCCGACTGCAAAATTACCGCTTTTTTGTGTATTTACAAAAATTGTCGTACCTTTGCCACCCATTTAGAACATAATTTTTTCGAAAGAGTAAAGATGAAACAGCATTATTTGCACTACCTCGAGGAGGTAATGAAGCACCAATGGGCAGATGAGGCGTTGACGAATTACGGGGAGGATCAGTCGTATACATTTGGGCAGTTGGCAGTGGAGATAGAACGCTTGCACATTTTATTCAATCAGTTAGGAATCAAAAAAGGCGACAAGATAGCGCTTGCAGGGCGCAACTGCGCTAACTGGGTGGTGGCTTATCTGGCCGTGGCAACCTACGAAGGCGTGGTGGTCAGCATCTTGCAAGATTTCAAGGCCGAAGATATTGCCGCTCTATTGCGCCATTCTGATAGCAAGATGGCTTTTGTGGGGCCGTATGTATGGCGTGAGCTGCAAGAGCAACCTTTAGAGGGGCTGTCGGCTGTCATCTCGTTGGCTGATTTCTCGTTCCTGCGTGTGTCCGATGGGCTTGTTGTGCCGGAGAAGGCGGCTGTAGAAGCGGCTTTTGCGGCTAAATACCCCAATGGCTTGTCTGCCAAGGATGTCTATTATGCAGCCAATCCCGATGATTTGGCGCTTATCAACTATACGAGTGGCAGCACGGGTTCGCCTAAGGGGGTCATGATTACGGGGCGCTCGCTGAGCAACAATGTGGAGGCGGCGATGGAGATTCTGCCCGTAGAACCCGGTCAACGGTTGGTGTCGATGCTTCCGTTGGCACACATGTTCGGTCAGTTGGCGGATTTCCTGTATCCGTTGTGTGCGGGTACGCATATCTATTACCTGACCAAGTCGCCCACGCCGAGTATTCTGCTGAAGGCGATGGCCGAGGTGCAACCCTATATGGTAGCCACCGTGCCGTTGGTAATCGAAAAGATTTACAAGCAAAAACTGGATCCATTATTGTCAAGAAAGCTGCTGAAGGCTTGTTGGTACACGCCGGGTATCATGAATATCGTGCGCAACCATGTTCGCAAGGCGTTGGTGAAGGCCTTTGGCGGCAATGTGCGCTACTTCCTGTGTGGTGGTGCAGCGATGAATCCGTTGGTGGAGAAGTGCTTGATGGATGTACATTTCCCGCTCAGTATCGGTTATGGTATGACGGAGTGCGGTCCTCTGGTAGGGGGTAATCCTCCTAAGTATTTCCGTCGTCGCAGTTGCGGTGTGCCGGTGCCGAATATGGATGTGAAGATAGACAACCCGGATGCACAAGGCGAGGGGGAAATATTGGTTCGTGGCGAGAATGTGATGCTCGGCTACTATAAGAATGAGGAGGCTACCCGTGCGGCTTTCACGGAAGACGGTTGGATGCGTACAGGCGACTTGGGGTATATGGATAAGCATCAAAATATTTTCATCAAGGGACGCAATAAGACGATGATTTTGGGCGCATCGGGGCAGAATATCTATCCGGAAGAGATTGAGGACAAGCTCAATAACCAAGAGGGTGTCGGCGAGTCAATCGTGGTGGAGCGTGATGGGCGTTTGGTAGCGTTGATATTCCCGGATGAGCAGACCTCGAAGCGTATGTCGTTGGAGGAAATCAAGATGTTGATGCGTGAAAACATCAAGAAGCTGAATAAACTCATCCCCGGATACAGTCAGGTCAGCGATGTAGAAATCAAGCAAGAGCCGTTTGAGAAAACGCCCAAGAAGTCCATTAAGCGTTTCTTGTATAAGTAATTTTTTGCGTTTGTGCCTTAGTACCTGTGTAGGTAGTCCAACACGCTGCCGGCTACCATAAATTACAAAGGCTGTATAGATAATTTATAATGTATTAATAAAGTGAGTTTCTTTTGGTAGACTCAGAATTCCGGAGTTCAATGGGCACACCACCCTGTCTTAATCCTTCTTTGGGTGGAATATGGTCTCGGAGATGAATACCCATTGGCGGAATTAAGTATGCACTAATTTTCCGTCAATGGGTACTATGTATTTGTACTTGCGTGGTTCATCTATTAGCCCACTATTTCAGAATATTGAAATGGGTGGAATACATGAAAAATTTG
>CAVKVE010000083.1:0-2352 GCA_963659655.1 Bacteroidaceae bacterium
ATACTTTAGCGTATCATGTCGCAGCCCATATAGGGTTGGAGAGCCGCAGGAATACGAATACCCTCTTCGGTCTGATTGTTCTCCAAGAGAGCGGCTACGATACGCGGCAGAGCCAATGCAGAGCCGTTGAGCGTATGGCAGAGCGTTACTTTCTTGTCCTCGCTGCGGCGATAGCGGCAGTGCAAGCGGTTGGCTTGGTAGGTATCGAAATTCGATGTAGAGGATACCTCAAGCCAACGGTGCTGTGCCTCAGAGTAGACCTCAAAGTCGTAGCAAAGCGAAGCGGTGAAACTGATATCACCGCCACAGAGACGCAGGATACGGTACGGCAGTTCGAGTTTTTTGAGCAAGCCCTCTACATGGTCGAGCATCTCTTGGTGCGACTGTGCCGAATGCTCCGGCGTATCGATACGCACAATCTCTATCTTGCTGAACTCGTGCAGACGGTTCAACCCACGCACATCCTTACCATAAGAACCTGCCTCACGGCGGAAACACTCAGTATAGGCGCAGTTCTTAATCGGCAGTTGGCTCTCCTCGAGAATCTCATCTCGGTAGAGGTTCGTAACCGGTACTTCGGCAGTCGGGATAAGGTAGAGGTCGTCCACCTCGCAGTGGTACATCTGCCCCTCCTTATCGGGAAGTTGCCCTGTACCGTACCCGCTGGCGGCATTGACTACCGTAGGCGGCATAATCTCCGTATAGCCCGACTTGGCTGCCTCTGCCAAGAAGAAGTTAATCAATGCGCGTTGCAGGCGTGCGCCCTGCCCGATATAGACGGGGAAGCCTGCACCCGAAATCTTCACACCGAGGTCGAAATCAATCAGGTTGTACTTCTTTGCCAACTCCCAGTGCGGCAGTTTCTCGCTCTCCTTAATACGCTCGGCGGCAATCGCCTCGTCGGCTTCGGCAGGCCAGTCTTTCAGCGCAACGGGTTTGCCTGCTGCCAGGCTGTTGATAACGGCTTGGTTCGGCCAATTGCCCATCTTAACGGCAAGGTTGTCCTCTGCGCCATTGCCCTCCGGCACGATGTCGTACGGTACATTCGGTATGGTCAAAAGCAAATCGCGCTGCGCCTGCTCGGCGGCTGCCATCTGCTCCTCGTAAGTGGCGATACACTGTTTCAGCGTGCCCGTCTGTGCTTTGGCGGCTTCGGCTTCGTCTTTCTTGCCCTGCCCCATGAGCATACCGATAGACTTCGATATTTTATTCATCTCGGCTGCCGCCGTATCTTTCTTCTGCTGTGCGGCTTTGCGCTCGGCGTCGAGGGTCAGTACCTGCTCG
The DNA here is from genome assembly GCA_963659655.1 of Bacteroidaceae bacterium. GTDB lineage: Bacteria > Bacteroidota > Bacteroidia > Bacteroidales > Paludibacteraceae > Colicola. Next base: position 1,285 of record CAVKVE010000083.1, read on the forward strand.
ATGGCTTCGCGTGCACCGGCAAAATGTTTCTTTTCGAGTCCGGCGATTACTTTCTCTTTATCGTCGTAGATTTGTTTGAGTGTTAGCATAGTCCAATAGTATTGAGTAATTATTATCCACTCTGCATTCCCCTGGAGGGGGAAGGGGGGGGGGGAGGTCTTAAAAACAACAATCTCCTACCGAATTGCCGAAGCAATCGGTAGGAGAAAGTATTTCGTTGATTTCTCTCGCCGATTAAGCTTCAGCTATCGGCTCGATAGAGACATACGATTTGTTGTTCTTCTTTTTGCGGAAAGAAACGATACCATCTACAAGTGCGTAGAGCGTGTGGTCGCTACCAATACCCATGTTCTCACCGGGATTGTGCACCGTACCGCGTTGACGAACGATGATATTACCTGCTTTGGCAAATTGTCCGCCCCAAATTTTAACGCCAAGTCGTTTGCTTTCTGATTCACGGCCGTTCTTAGAACTACCGACACCTTTCTTATGTGCCATACTAAATGTCCTTTCTTTTAAGTGATTCTCTTAAGCGGTAACTTAAGCGATAACGATTTCTTTTACTACGATGTTCGTCAAGTCCTGACGGTGACCGTTTAATTTCTTGTAGCCTTTGCGACGCTTCTTGTGGAATACAAGAATCTTCTCTGCACGGCACTCGTTGTCGAGTACTTCGCAAACGACTTTCGCTCCTTCTACATAAGGCGCTCCTACGGTAATGTTGCCATCATTGTCTACGAGCAACACATTGTCAAATACAACCTCAGCACCCTTCTCAGTGTCCATACGGTTGATGAACAGTTTTTTGCCAGCCTCTACTTTGAACTGCTGACCTTTCATTTCTACAATTGCGTACATTATCACAATTTTTATAAATTACATCGTGTTGGGCGGCTGGATAGGACTTTGACGCTGCTGATGGTTTTTATCCCTTCGGCTTGTAGGTTTGTACCTCGCACCTCGTAGTGATTATTCCCTAATCTCATGCGTTGCCTATGGCGACTTTCTGAGCCCAGACCCGAAAAAGCGTGCAAAAGTACTGCTTTTCTTTGACTTATGCAAGACTTA
>CAVKVE010000083.1:2678-7212 GCA_963659655.1 Bacteroidaceae bacterium
TTTGTGCCTCTTTGGCGAGCATAAGCACCTCTTCCCAATCGCCCATCTCGCGGTAGGATGCACGGAGATATTTACCCTTGCGCTGGCAGAGTGCTTTGACTACTCGCTGCGTGTCTTCATTGGCGAAGAATACTACTTTGGCTCCTATCTGGCTGCTCAAGCGGCGTATCTGACCAAAACAGGAGATGAAATCGTATTCCTTCTCGGCGTAGCGTGGTACGGCTACGAGCAGGCGACTGATGGTGTTGAGCGGCTGCTGCTCGTGGTAGATGGCGGCGGACTTGCCGCTATGCTCTATGAGTTGGCACGCCTCTTGCCAATCGCCTGCCTGTACCATCTCGGTCTCGTGCAGACTGCTCAGGTGGCTTAACTCTTTGAGCGACTGATGTATGTCTTCGCCTATGGAGAGCATGATCCATTCGTCCTGCGTGCGCTCGCTCTCCAATTTGGCTTCCTCCTGCAGAGCAATACGCTTGGCGGCGTATTCTGTGACAAACGATGAGAGGGTGCAGAGGACAAGAATCATCAGTACGGCGCCATTGAGTATCTCGGAATTGAACAACCCTATCTGGTAGCCGATAGTGACTATGGCGAGCGTGCCGGCAGCCGTGGCGTGAGTAAGGCCAAATATAAGAGTTCCTTCGGTACTGGTAAGGGAAAACGAGATTTTTGCCGCCCATGCGGCGAGCCATTTTCCAACCAATTTGGTGGCAATCATCACACCCGCAATCAGCAGCGTTGTCCATCCGCGCCAACAGAGGCTGATGTCTATCATCATACCTACATCGAGAAGGAACAGCGGCACGAAGATGCTGTTTCCCACAAAGTTGATTCTGTCCATCAGCGGGGAGCGGTTCGGCACCAAGCGGTTGAGTGCCACGCCGCAGACAAAGGCTCCCAGAATGCCCTCAAGCCCTGCCCAGTCCGCCAAGAAAGCGGAGAGCGTGAGCATGGTCATTACGAGCAGAAAACAGAATACGGAGTCCTGCTGCCGCTTGAATATCTTTTGCGCTAACCATGGGAACAGCCAAAGCGTAGTCACTACGAATAGAACAATTTTGCCCGCCAACGCCCACCAAAAGAGCGCACTCTCGTTGCCGGAAAGGTGACTCTTGATAACGGCTAACACCAAGAGCGACAGCGTGATAGCCACCATCGTTCCACCCACGACGATATTGACGGCGGGTGTTTTCTGCACGCCATAGCGGCTTACGATGGGGTAGGTCATCAGCGTGTGGCTGCCGTACATGGCTCCGAGCAGCGCACAGGTAGATAGCTCGAAACCCATAAGCCAACTGGTGAGCATACCTAACAGGAAAGGAATGGTAAAAGAGTAGAGTCCGAAGATGAGTGCGCTGCGCTTGTACTGGCTGAAGTCGTTGATATCCACCTCAATACCTGCCTGCAACATGATGTAGAGCATACCCATTTGTCCAAGAATGCGAATGGTTTCGCTCTGCGGGATGAGGTTCAAGCCGTGCGGGCCGATAAGAATGCCGACTACGATAAAGCCCACAATGCTCGGAATATGCACGCGTTGGCACACAGCAGGGATAAGGAGAATGATCCCCAATACGATTGCTATTATTGCCAATGAGTTGATAACCATGGTTTTACTGCGCTACCGCTTCGTGTTTTTGACTGCGCTGCGCTTCGTGTTAATGACTTCGTGTTAATGACTGCGTGTTCGTGACTACGCTGCGCTTCGTGTTTTTGACTTCGTGTTAATGACTTCGTGTTCGTGACTGCGCTGCGCTTCGTGTTTTTGACTTTGTGTTTTTGACTGCGTGTGTTGTGCAGCGTGCCTATTCGAGAAAATGATTCTTAATTCATAATTCTTAATTCATCATTACAAGAACTTTCCTGTAATGCTTTCGGGGCATTGCTTGACTTCTTCGATCGTTCCTGCGCAGACTACTCGTCCGCCGTTGCGTCCGCCCTCAGGCCCCATATCAATAAGGTAGTCGCACGCACGGATGACATCAAGGTTGTGCTCGATTATCAGCACCGTGTTGCCTCGGTATACCAATCGCCGCAGTACCCCGAGCAGGATGCGGATGTCTTCGAAATGCAGTCCCGTGGTGGGCTCGTCAAGTATGTAGAGCGTGTTGCCCGTCGAGGGGCGTGCGAGTTCGGTGGCTAACTTAATGCGCTGACTCTCACCGCCGGAGAGCGAAGTAGATGACTGCCCGAGTTTGATATAGCCGAGCCCTACATCCTGTATAGTCTTTATCTTGCGCAGAATATACGGCTGGCTCTCGAAGAACTCAACGGCCTGATTGACAGTCATATCCAATACATCGGAAATGGTCTTGCCTTTGAAGCGCACCTCAAGCGTCTCCTTATTGTATCGCTGCCCGCCGCATACCTCGCAGGGCACATACACATCGGGCATGAAGTGCATCTGGATGGTCTTATAGCCGTTGCCGGCACATTCCTCGCAGCGTCCGCCCTTGGAGTTGAAACTGAAACGACCGGCTTTCCAACCGCGTATCTTCGACTCCGGCAGCTGCGCAAAGAGTTCGCGTATGTCGTTGAAGACATTGGTGTAGGTGGCGGGGTTCGAGCGGGGCGTGCGTCCGATGGGCGACTGATCGACATTGATGACCTTGTCTATCGCCTCTACGCCCTCGATGCTGTCGTATGCCAAGGGCTTCTGCAGGCTGCGGTAGAAGCGCTGTGAGAGAATAGGGTAGAGGGTCTGGTTGATAAGGGTGGATTTGCCGCTGCCGCTCACGCCCGTCACGCACACCATCTGCCCAAGCGGTATGCGCACAGTCACATTTTGCAGGTTGTTGCCTCGGCAACCACTCAGGGTCAGCCACTGCGTTTTGGGGAGTTGGTTCGGGAGTAGTTCGGGAATTATTATAGGTTTGGCAGTACTCCGTTTGGTCTCGAAATTTTCCTTTAATTGTTCCTCGTCAAGTATATCCCTAAGATCAAATCCATTTCTGTCATGGACACGGCATTCGCCCCGCAGGTAGCGTGCCGTCAGGGTGTCGGCCTGCAGCATCTCTGCCGGTGTGCCGGCAAATACCACTTGCCCGCCAAGCCGCCCTGCTTTGGGACCTATGTCAACTATATAATCCGCCTCGCGCATCATCTGTTCGTCGTGCTCCACCACGATGACGGAGTTGCCCATGTCGCGCAGTTCTTTGAGCGAGCGAATCAGTCGGTCGTTGTCCCGCTGGTGCAGACCGATACTCGGCTCATCGAGAATATACAGTACATTGACCAAGCGTGAGCCAATCTGGGTGGCAAGGCGTATACGCTGGCTCTCGCCGCCGGAGAGGCTGTCGGCGTTGCGCCCGAGGCTCAGGTAACTCAGCCCCACGCTCTGCATAAACTGCAGACGGGAAACAATCTCTTTGAGTATCGGCTCGGCAACGGCACGCTGTTGGTGGGTCAGGTCGGCGAGTATGCCGTTCGTTGCGTCCGTCAAGAACAGCAGCAACTTGTCGATGTCCATATCGGCAAGGTCGGCAATAGTCTTGTCCGCTATGCGGTAACTCAACGCCTCGCGGTTGAGGCGCTTGCCATGGCATTCGGGGCATTCTATCGTTTCGCTCTCGTCCGTATCGGTCTGTTCCTCTTGCTGTTGCACATACTCGAGCATACGCTTGTACCAATCGGTGTCGTCGTGTACGATGTCGTCTAACTGTGTGTTTTCGGTCGCTGCCTCTTTGTTTATTTTGCCGAGCCCCTTGCAGCAAGGACACCAACCTTGCGGACTATTGAAAGAGAACGAGTGCGGCGCCGGGTCTTGGTAACTGAGGCCTGTGGTGGGGCACATCAGGTTGCGGGAGAAATAGCGGGGCGCAGAGGTCTGACCCTTTCCCAACCATTCGGCAATGAGCATGATGCCTTGCCCCTGCGTCATGGCTTTGTCTACCGACTGCCGCAGCCGCCGAATGTCCGCCTCGTCTGCCTGATCGGCATCGGCGGGTGGCACAAGGCGGTCGATCACCACCTCGATGGTGTGGTTCTTGTAGCGGTCGACTTTCATGCCGAGCGTAACCTCCTGCACTTCGCCGTCCACCCGCACATAGACATAGCCTTTCTTGCGTATGGTTTCGAAGAGTTCTTTGTAGTGACCTTTGCGGTTGTTCACGAGGGGGGCGAGCAGGACTATCTTCTTGCCCGCATAGTCGTGCTGAATGAGGGCGATGATTTGGTCGTCGGTGTAATGCACCATTTTCTCCCCCGTCAGGTAGGAGTAGGCGACACCCGCACGAGCGTAGAGAAGGCGCAGAAAGTCGTAAATCTCGGTGATGGTGCCGACCGTGGAGCGGGGGTTCTTGCCTGTCGTCTTTTGGTCGATGGAGATGACGGGGCTGAGCCCCGTTATCTTGTCTACATCGGGGCGTTGCATATTGCCGATGTAGCCTCGTGCGTAGGAGGAGAAAGTATCGATATAGCGCCGTTGTCCTTCGGCAAAGATGGTGTCGAAAGCGAGCGATGACTTGCCGCTGCCCGACAGTCCGGTGATGACCGTCAGCGCATGGCGGGGTATGCTGACGCTGATATTCTTCAG
>CAVKVE010000083.1:7746-10183 GCA_963659655.1 Bacteroidaceae bacterium
GCCCATACTTCCTTGGGATCCCATCCCCAATAGCGTCCCCACGACACATTGGCCCATACTGCCCCTAAGAATATACCGATAGCAAGCAGACAGACCGCCGGACGCAGCAGACGAAGGGAATAGGTCATAAGCCCTTGCCGGCGCTCCGAAGAGGAAAACAATGCCACCACGCCATTGAGCAACAGAAAAGCCAACAAAGCAAAACTCAACATGATGACGCTCACATGCAGGCTCAAAAGCGGGGATTGCAGCACCGGCATAAGGTGGGTGATCTGCGGATTGGAGGCGGACATCATGCTTACCATCAGCGGCATAGCCGCTAACAACAGCACACCGCCAAGCGAATAACGATACCGATTGGTGCGAAGATTGCGCAGAGAACCGACTATACCCAACAAGAGAATAAACCACGCCAAAGACTGCATGGTTTCATGCCCGTTGGACAACGGAATATATCCGCTGATATACCAACGCCAACTCAGCATAGCGGTCAAGAAAAGGAAGGCGGCACAGAGTACAGAGAAAGCAAGGATATTACCCCAACGAGGCATTTCCCGGTTGCGACCCTGCATCAGACAATGGATGCAGAAAAACAGAAGCCCAAGCACCATGCAGACCATGGCAAACGGCTTGGTATAAGCAAAGGCTGACCACAACTGCTCGGCACGCAAGCGAGCAGGCGAAGGCAGGTTGTCGACCCCGGCGCGTTTCTGCTGGTAGAGGCGAATCTTTTGGATGGTGAAAGACAAGGCTTCGTAGTCCTGCTGAAAGACCAACTCGCCCATATAATCGATGGAACGCTTGATGAAAATCCAATCTTCGTGAGGCATGGATTTGGGCAGGGTGCGGCTGTTGTAGGAGTACCATTCGATGCCGCCTATACTATCGCAATACGGATAGATGCGCATCAGCTCGCCCGACAAAAGCATACCGACCAAGGCATACTTCTCTGCTACTCGAGAGGGCAACTCGACATTGGCGGAACGGAGCGCAAAGAGTTGATTGTAACTGACATAGCGCTCGGAAAAATGCAGCTGTTTGGCATCGGAAGATTTGAGCCGGATGATAGGCTCGTCCAACCATGTATAGGGGGCAAACAGCCAACCGGCATAGACCTGCTCTGCAGTATAATCGTGGTAGGAAGATTTGCCGTAGAGTTTCTCAGTGAAAGAGGTGGCAATGCACGAAAGCGGCTCAATACGCCCATCGTAATAGACGCAGAGTTGACCCAACTCATTGGCTTGGCGTTTGGGGATGGTTTGCGGCTCGGCAGAAAGCGATACTGCTCCCAATAAAAGCACGGACAGAGCGGCTGCACGGGGAGAAAAACGCTGCTTCAAACGACTGATGATACCACTGTCGCACACGGCAAGCAGCAAGATAGAGAGCAAGAGAAAGGCATAGCCACAATAGGTGACACAGGTGCCGACAGGGTCGTGACGGACAATAAAAACGCAGCCCTGTTCATCGGAATCGTAGGAGGAAAGGAAAAAACGATAGCCGTGTCGGAGTATCGGGTGATTCATACTAACCTGCCCGATAGATAGGTCGGCGCAATAGTCCTCGGCGGTGTTGGTTCCGGGATAGTAGACAATGGAAAACTGCTGCAACGACAAGGGAAATCCGAACTGTTCGGTGGCCTCGCCGACACGGAGATGAAGGTCCTCGTGCGTGCCGAAAAGATGGGTAATAAACGCCCCCGCTAAAATAATGACAAACGAGAAATGGAGCGCAAAAACGGATAGCGACCGGAAGGAACGAAGCGGCAGGGTGTCGACCAAATGCCAAACCCCGAAAACAACTGCCAAAGCCCACAAGGCAATCGCCCACGGAGCCGTATAGACATAGCGTATCGCCACATCGGTGCCACAAACTTGTTCAACAACCGTGGCTGCGATGAGCAGAAAGACAATCATTCCCATCAGGGAAAAAGCAAGGGTTCGGATGATTTTTTGCATAGAACGCGAATTCGACAATCGGCTTAAAACGGATTGATAGTCAGACGGGTAGTCGAAAAAATGGACTATATGAGTGCGGATGAAACACGACCAGTCGGCTACGATCCTACCGAAGATAAGATACCGTATGCGGGCGTGCAAGAATTGTGCCGATTGCGGATGCGGTGTATTCCCTATTTATGGGGATTTTGCAGGGAAATGGCAGTTGCTATTGGTTGGGTATCGGGAAATTACGCAAAACACGAGACGAAACAACTATTTGCACAATCCAAAATTTTGTAGTACTTTTGCGGCGTTAAATGTTTGATTTTTGTCCAAAATAGATGAATAAAAACCTTGACTTTTGTCTAAATACGATAAATAAAAACCTTGAATTCTGTCCGATATGTATTTTAATAGACTGATAGATAGCGAATTACTGCAATGGAAAAACGACGGTGAGCATAAGCCGCTCTTGTTGCGAGGCGCACGACAGGTAG
>CAVKVE010000084.1:0-10151 GCA_963659655.1 Bacteroidaceae bacterium
GTGCCGCTAAGGTGCTTCGTGATGGTCGTTTGTATATTCTCACCGGCGACCACCTTTACGATGCCACCGGCGCGCTTCTGAAGTAATGCCCGCCTACAAGCCCCAAAAATAACAGCAACTAAAAAACAACTAGTTCAACTAGAACAACTAGAACAACTAGGACAAACTATCTCAACTAAAACAACTAGAACAACTAGAACAACTAGAACAACTAGAACAACTAGAACAACTAGAACAAACTAGTTCAACTATAACAGCTATTTCAACTATAATAGTTATAGAGGTATAGAATTCCCCTTCATTCACAAACAAGCCCCCGCCAAAATGGCAGGGGCTTGTTTGTATCACATATATAGCGTTCTATTGATTCCGTTTAGTATTCCTTATATAATACCCATTGCGGACATACAATACCGGTTGCAGCACATTCAATACCCATTGCGTACCAACCATTCTCTCCTCACTTGTAGAGACGGTATTCCATATCGTCTCTCTCGGATAGTGTTGCTTATAGAATTATGTCTATCTGTCATTTGTAGACTATTGCTTTGCGTCTGACCGATTTATAGTGAATGCTCCAGACTCTCAAAAAAACGAGGTGTATCGGTCAAAATAACAATAAAAAAGGGGAGTCTGTGTTCAAGCGATAATGGTCATAGGCAGTAAGTTCAAGATTTTATTCCCTTAAAATACGCCACTTGTTCCTTCATTGGAACAGAATTGGTAGGTGTCCCAGCCTCCATTGTGCGTTTATTTTTGGGACAAGTCAAGTCCTTAACATAATTATAATATAAGTTCGTCACTATTTTATATTCTATAATTTTTATACCATCAGGTATTATCGCTGAACCAATACTACCGCTCGACTTAACACAAGAGAATTCTGCTAAACTATGCAACTTAACAAATTCTGATCCGTTATAATCCACACTATGTATCCCCAAGTAACTATTTTGGTCTGCAATAAAGATTTTCATCGGTTTTTCATTTTTGCTCCAATTTACTTTCTGTGGGTTATCTAAGTTAGCTCCTTTTCTCACCTCACTCCACTTCATTGTTGCGACCTTACCACTTTCGTAACAATAAACTAAGATTGGCACACTCATATTCTTATAGACAGGCTCTTGCCAAAAGCAAGTGCCACTATTTACCTGCTGGCGTTGGCGCACCCAAGTACCATCATCTTTCCATACCACCCAGTAATCAATTGTCTTTTGGGGCGGATCCGGCAGCGTAACAGTTGGAGCCTGATTATTCAATACCTCCCTAAACATCTGCTTCAATTGTGTCATATCCAAAGCAACCCCACCTACATTATTCTCAACCGATTGTTGCATACGACTTACAATAAAATTGGTTGCTTCACTTCCCCATAAAGGTTCACTCGAAGCCTCTTGGCGTTGAAACAGATAATTTTTACGCATCCAAATAGGTCTGTCCGCTTGTTTTACATCTATTACGCAATATTTTTTTCCTCCTTTTGATTTAATGTCCATAGTGATTAATGACCCTGCATATGAACCACTCTCGTATCGAACCATATTAGCTATTTTACGTTTATATCCATCATCATTCTGAGGATACTGACCTACATAGTTATCTACACTACCTGTATTTAGATATTGATAATCTTTCTCAATGCCTAATATCTCTTGCGTCTTATCATGCACACCAATTATCATTTTTCCACCATTCGCATTCATTAGTGCAGTTATTCCTTTGACTATATTCCACATTTGCCTATCAATATTATCTTGTCCCTTTTCATCTGGAGGAAATACAATGGTCGTCTTATATTCAATATTTATACTTTCCGGTCCATACTTCACATAATAGTGTTCTGCACTATCTTGAGGTATTGGACAAGCCGAATCCGAGTTCTTTGGAATATCATGCTTAGTCTCCTTGAAATGCAAAAAGCCCTTATCATCTATAGAATACAATTCTAGAATGCAACCATCTCCTATATGATATTTCGGCTCACCCTTAAAATAATATCGTTGTACAGCAAAGTCATCTTCTATATTGTAATAAGAGCTATTATGACTATCTTTCTCAATAGCAGCAACACGAAAAGCATAAGGTTTTCCAATTTCATAATGTGCTCTCAACACAATAGTTTCATCCTGGCGAAATCTGTAGCGTCCATCACCATAGTCATAAGTTAACTTAACGGCTATCCTGTAGGGAAGTTCATTAAATTGACTTTTGAGGATATTGTATACACGCTGTTCTTTCCCCTCATTATCTTCAAGGGCCATGTAATCATAACCTGCAGAATCTCTATCTATTCTGCATACTTTCATTTCGTAGGTTTTACCAAATTCGTAGTTCATATTAGATTTATTTTAGTATTTAGATTTGCTTCTAGATCCATTTTAGTGTTACAGACGATATACTCACGCACTAAGCAGAAAGAGCATTTGTTGCACTTTTAATGTGAACTTAAGTACATGTACACAAGTCATATTTAACGCTTTTACTCTCATGGCACCTGCGATGCGCACAGCCTCGACCAATGGCTCGTTTTCTGCTTTTGCATAAACGAGCCATCAGGGAGATAGATATTTCCAATTGATTCATAGTGCAATAGTATTTTTTGTTGTTTGGAATTGTTGATAGATAGTATTGAGGGTACTATGCGGATTGAGAGATATGAATACGAGCGAGGCGGCTTTTTGGGCGATGTATTCGTTTCGGCTGTGTGCGGTATTGCGATTGGTGCGAGGAGCGTCAGATAGAGATAGTATCAGCATACGCCCATCGGCAAGCGGCTGCGCATATTCTGGTGGTATTTTCTTGTAGATAGAGCGTGCGAGAACAAGTATGATGCCACATTTGCCGGATAGGAGATAGCGTAATATCTTCTTCTCGAGTGTGGACTGGAACCCGCTCATAATGACGGTTTGTGGGTTGTTGGCTTGTGCGATAGCCCAATCGAGTGCTGGTATCACAGAGCCGGTACGGATAAGGCGCGAGGCAAGCATGCCTGTTGGCTGCTGCTGGAGGAGCGATATGTTGCCTATGTGGGTCATTCGTCTTCGTCGTTGAGAGTACCACCCATACGATATTTGATGTCGTAATTTAATATATAATCAACCTCTTCAGCTGTAAAATTATAATGCTTACCTAACACTATATCAATTTTATCAATCACTTGTTTAGCCAAACTCGCAGTAATCTCATAGCATGGGGTCTGACCTCGATGTTTGTGTTTGGCATTCCTTTTATAGTTCTCCATTAGTTCATCACATAAACGATGTAGAGCAATTCTATTTTTTGGGTTAATAGAACGGTAAGTTAGCGGTAATTTGAATATATAGTAATCCGTAAAATTGAGAGTATCAAAGGAAACAGAATATAACAACCACTGTAAAGAACTATTCAAAAAAGAAGTTATTACATTGGAATCAATATCATCTTGAAAAAAAATCTTTTTATTTGATGTAGACTTATACGGGAAGTCAAAATTAATTGCAATTTTCCAATATAAGCCACCTGCAGTACGATATGAAATAGATTGTTTTGTTGGTTCTAATAAACGATATTTACATAATGTAGAATTGGTAATTACTTTTGAAAGAATAGAGTTTTCAATGTTATTGCTTATTTTAGGGAAACAAAAATCGAACAATTTCCTAAATTGAGTTTTGTCTTCTGTGTACAATAAATTGTAAAATAAGTAGCATCTAGTGCTCGGAGTAAATTTATTCACGCCTGTTGCATACCGTTTTGGATTATCACTTTTTTTACAAATAAATATTGTAGTTGGTATATTAGCACCTTTCCCACCATCAAATAAACGCGCTGGTCTAAAATGGTAGAAACTCGTCCATAAGATAGAACCTCTTTCAAGAAAGTTCATCAAAAGAGTCATATTTTTTGTAGAGAACGCACCTATTGGCAAAATCATACCAAATTTACCTGTAACATTCAGTATTCTCTTAGAGCGTTCTACACAAAGAGCATGTAAATTATATGTTTTAAGAGTTTCGTAATTTAAATTTCCATAGACTTGATCATTCTGTTTAAATTCCACATACGGTGGGTTTCCGATGATGACGTCGAAACCGTGGTTGTCGTGTATTATTTGGTAGAATTCGGCGAGCCAGTGGAAAGGTTGGTAGTCGCGTAGGAAGGTATCGTAGTCGGCATTGCTGTCAAGCATGGAGAGCATGAGTCTGTGGTTGAGCAGGTCGTTCAGTTCAGCCAATCGTTGGCGCAGCTTCTCTTTATGCTTTTTCTGCTCGGCGAACGAGACGGTTGGGTCAAGTTGTGCCGATTTGAATAGTTCGAAGGTGTCTGCGACGAGTTGCATTTTCTGTTCGACGGACTCGGCGAACTGTTGGTTAGCCAGCACTTCCATTAGGTCTCGGCTGTGTTTGAGGCTGTTGTTTAGTTCCTGTTCGGTAGCGAATCCGACGAGTGTATTCCCGCATCGTATATTGAAGTCAATATCGGGTAGCGGGTCCAGCCCAAGATTGGGTTGTCGGTAGTCCGGTTCAACAACCGCCACCATCTTAAGGAAAAGTCTCAGTTTGGCAATTTCCGTTGCCTCGACCATGATATCCACTCCGTATAGGTTACGCAGGATGATAGTCTTATAGATAAAGTACTCTCGGTTAGCCCGATAATGTTGGCGTATATTGTCTAACTCTTGCGTGAAGAGATTGGGGTTTTGTTGGTTGAAGTCCTCCATGCGAGAGATGCATATATCATAGAGCGGCTCAAGGATATTCATTGCAGCGAAGAGAAAAGCACCACTACCGCAAGTAGGATCCAATATAGTGATATTCTGCAGTGTTTCAAAGAAATGCTTGATAAGCAGATGGTTATTGGTCCGCTCCAGCAGGTCTTTTGCAAAGAGGGTAATATTGAGATTGTATGTGATAAAGTCATTTATCTCTTTTACCTCGCCATTTCGAATCTTGTTGAGCAAGTTATCACAGCGTTGGAGTCGTTCAATGGTTTCACGCCATATCTCGGTAGGCAAGCCAAATTTGTCGGGTGTTAGTGTGTTCCAGTCTGCTCGTCGTTGGAGGAGGTCGGGCTTATTGGTGTCGATACCTTCTGCGATGTTTTGCGGGATTCGTTGTTGCCAATCGGCTAAATAGCCCTGTTTGACGGCAGGATAGATATATCTGTCTTTAGAGTCTTTGACGAGCGAGGCGATGTCTTTGATACCCGTCTTGTCGATGAGGAAAGGTATGATGCAGTTTTTGGAGATATAGCCCGTTATATCCTCTTTGGTGTAGTAAGCACCCATCTCCGCACGGTCGTTGATATACTGCTCGAATATATAGCCAAGGACATCTGGGTTGATGTCTTTTCCTGACGATGTCTGCCGGTAATCAAGATGCCAGCGCCATTTATCAAAGAAGTTGAATAGTCGTTCAAAGGCTTCGTCTTTGATGTCGATATCGGCATAATCTTTCTCCAATTGATGTTCGTCGAACATACCTCCGTTGAGGTATGGTATTCGTCCGAAACGATTCTCGAACGCTCTATTATGTTGCGGTGCATTGAGACCATCATGGAATAGATGTATAAGGAAAGTTCGGTAGAACGATCCGAAGAAGCGGTCTTTGCCTTCGTTTTTTTGCACCTCTACCAGCTTGTTTCGTAAATAATGCTCATCTCTATTAAGGAAGCCCTTTTTCTGTATGAAATAGCAGAACATAAGACGATTGAGCATAACGGATGTATACCATTGTTTGGACTTGTTTTCTTTGGCAGCGATGTGGTCATCGATGCCTGTAATGAAATCGGCAAAAGCCTTATGTTCCTGCCGGAAACCGGTGTAGAAGTCTTTGGTGAGTTTCTCGCCGTTGACTTTAAACTCTCCGGCGATGCGCTCCTGCACCTCACTGATGGTAGTCTGCTCGTCGAGGGCGAAACAGAGGTTTTGTATCTTCTGGTAGAGGAATTGCAGTTTGTCGTCGGTTGTCTCGTACTCAATGATGATGACTTCCCGTTTTTCTGTGGTATTGACCGGGGCAACCCATGCTTGATTGTTGTCGCTATCGGTATAGAATACACAGATATAGTCGTTAGCAGCCCGTTTCAGTCGTGCATCTATTTTTCGGATAGCGGTCGCCGTGGGTACGACACTGACTTTGCATGCGAATATATTGAAACCGTTTCGTTGTGCCACAGGGTTGAAGGAATAGCCTGTTCCGTCGATAGTCAACGGTATATTATCTCTCGATTGTGGGTTATTCCACCCCATTTCGGTTATGAATAGCTCTCGAAAAAGGTGCTGCCGTAGGTATGCAGTGAATTGTTGTTTGGTCATCATGATAGTGTGTATTTTATTGGTTATTGCTTAGTCCCATCGAGCAGATGAGTTGTGGCTCGTGGTCGTGGCAATCTTCATCGTTGATATGGCAAAGCGTCCCGTTTTGTCTTGCCTCTATCAGGAAATCTATAATATCCTCCACTTGTGCGTTTTTGAGCAAGCGCCCGAGTAGAGTTTTGGTTGTTTCCATCATTGGATTATTATAGATGTCGTCTTGTATGAGCCGCACTAATTGTTTGCGATCTTCGGTCACAAACATATCCGTTGGACGTTTGATATATTCTTCCAGTATTTTCACGATACGATATTTGGTACTGAAATGGCTTCCGAGCACACCTCCGAAATTAGTATTGCCGGTTTCTTTGATTTTCTGTAGTGCTTGACTGACAAGATCATGGTGGTTTTGCAGTGGTTCGATGGCAGGGGTGTTGATAGAGCATGCCATGGCATGTAAGATACGTCGTTGCGATTGGCTGACTATTTCTCCTGTTGGAGATAGCCAAGTAAGCATATCGAAATCATTGTGCGTGCGAGCATAGGTGATTACTCCTTGTTCGGAGTCTTGCATTGTACCCATGGTGGAATAGATTCCGTTGGCAAGAGCGGGTATTATGCGTGACAAGTCGGGATTTGCACGGACAGCATTTGTCCATATTTGGAAGGCTTCCGACTCCAAATCAACCTCGCCATCATCTTCATCATCGAGTACACCGCTTTTCTCGTTGAACATATCTAGCAGGTTTTGCGCGTTACCTTCGAAGAATACTTCGTCGCTGCCTACTACTTCAGCATTTTCGTTGATACGTTCATTGAGTCGTTTGCGGAGTGAGATGATATCCTCAACACCTTTTGCAGGGAAGAAAGAATAGCAGAATATCGTGTCCGACTGTTGTCCTATACGGTCGACACGACCAGCGCGTTGAATAAGACGAATGATAGCCCAAGGAAGGTCATAATTGACTATGACATGTGCATCTTGCAAGTTCTGACCTTCGGAAAGCACATCTGTGGCAACAAGTACCTGCAACTCATTTTCGGCATCGACCTTCGCTTTATTGCTGATTGGAGAGAATAGCTCGGCAAGCCGTGTTGGATTTTCGCTTTCTCCAGAAGCATAGTTGATAGCAGTAATCTTACCGCGTTTGCGGAGTTGATTGCAGATATACTTGGCGGTGTCGGCATATTGTGTGAAGATAAGCACTTTGTCATTTTTATGTACGCCGAGTAATAAATCGCTTTCTAGTTTGTTGAGTTTTTGGTCGGTATTAGGATTCCATGCACCGCACAGCTCAATCATTTTAATGAGTATCTCACAATCGTTTAGTAGTTTGCTCTTGAGGGTGCGTTTGAAATACTTTGTATCAATCCAATGAATAGAACTACTACCTTTACTAGAAATAATCTTGTAATACTCTTCGGCTTTTTCCATATATTGTTTCATGTCGGTAGGGACAGACAAACAGCCGGTTTGAGTATCTGTTGATATCGTTTCATTGTCATCGGCAAGGAGGATGTTATCTCTATCTTCCTCCTCGACATAGTCTTCCGGCATCGTGTTATCGTCTCCGATAGGAATAGCGAGTTTGTTTTCTATTGCATAGATAAATAACGCATTACGCAAGATATGCCGATAAAGAGATAGTAAAAAAGCAAATCCACTCGAGTCCATTCGTTTGAAGAATGTACTTTTGCAGAAGCCCATCATTCGTTTTCCTGCCCGTGAGAGGTTATCTAGATATTGAGCAGTGAGTTCATCCGCCTCTTGTGAGGCATTGTCAGTAATATATTGGCTTAGTCCATAGCGGGGCAACTGCAACTGATCCATCCAACCAAGCATTTCAGCGCTATACATACGCGAAAATTGGTCGCCATCAGTAGTGTCAAATCGTATGGCTTTAGGGACACGCGTTGGGAAATAGGACTTAGCCCCATTGGGAAATTGTAGATATTTGCGACCGCTGTCAGGGTCGGTTAGTGCATAGTTGTTCTTGATGAAAGTACGCGTGCGTCGCACAAGAAATAGTTTCATCAAGTCGTTCCAATCTTCAGCCTTGTCACTTTGTTCAAAAGCTCGGATAGAGCGAATGTGAATATCGTTATGCTTTAGAGCGAACTGCCGTTCACCACCGATGCTACGGATATAGGCTTCAGGGCGGATACCTAAATCGGTATCTTCACTCAAGAATAGTTTGAGTTGTGCTGATAGGTCACGAAAATCCATGTTGTATGGAGTTGCGGTGAGCAGCAACACTTTGCTGTCTTGCCGTTGTATAAGTTCTCGGATATTCTTATATCGTGCACCTTGCGGGTTACGGAGGTTGTGACTCTCATCGATGATAATCAGACGATAGAAACGTGCAGCATCCACATCTATGGGTTTGTCCTTAGATATGATGTCAAGTTTTAGGTCATAGTCTTTGGCATATTTCTTCCACATGTCTTGCAGATTGGCAGGACAGATAACGAGTGTTGTGCTGCCATAAGTAGTCTCAAAGATTTTGGCGATAGCACAAGCGGTTATCGTTTTGCCGAGACCGACCACATCACCAATCATAGCACCTCCCCGTTTGTCGCTCATCAGGTGTTTGGTAGCAATCTTGACGGCGGTTTGCTGAAACTCAAAGAGTTGCTTGCGGAACTCGGGCGAGAGGGTATAGTCACGGACACCGCTGCGTGCCTCACGACTAAGATGATAGGCTGTTTTAAGGTAGATATAATATGGCGGAATGTTTTTTTCGCTTGCCCAACTTTCTTCGATTGCTTTGAGAAGTTCTTCCGTTATGTCAATGCAGAAACGGTCATTCCATCGGTCATCAAACCAATTCGCAAATTTTTGAGCTTGGTCGCTATCTCCAAACTCGGCATCCAACTCTCCCTGTTTGGTAAGTCCAGCATAGGTAAGATTACTGCTCCCCATAAGGGCTTGGATTTTATTATATTTATCGTCCGGACGATAAGCAAGATAAAGTTTTGCATGAAGCGGCTCTTTGGTGGATAGTTTTACGCACACCTTATTCTCCCGCAATTGGTTAGCCAATCGTCGAAGAGTCCATTCGTCTTCTTTAGTAGGCAGACCAATCTGCAGTTGCTCTCGGAACTCACGAGCAATCTGTATTTTGCATTTCATCACAAAATCGGCATCAGGTATTTTCTCTTCACCATATAAGCGTTTTATCAATTCTTTGTCAGGTAAATGCATACCAATGAGTAATCGACAGAAACGCTTCTTTCTGTCAGTGCCCATATCACCTTCGTAAACATAATCACCGGGCAGTTTATCTATATAATTAACGACTTGTTTCCACCCACGTAGATTAAAGAACCCAACACAGAAGTCCACTCGTTTGACTCCTATATTGGTGATTATTCCCTGCAAGCCTGTACTGAATTGTTCGTTGATGTTATCGTATATTTGTGCCATGATATATTATTTTTTTAAAACTATTAATTCGAATTCGTCAATAACGCCTACGCCCTCACTCTCCGTTGATTCCTATACCATTTTCATCAATCAGCGCACAAAAGTAAAAAAAAAAAACGGAGTGCGCAAATGATAAATATACATTTAACACACTTCCTCTTTCCATAACTTTCACTTGCACATCCTCCCCGACTTTGTTCCACACGAATTCCCCTACCTTTTTCCGGAAACTCTATTTTTTCCAAAAAACATTTCCACCAAAAGCACTCCCCCCGTCAAAAACACCCCACTAAAAAACACCCCACTAAAAAACACACATTCCTTCCCCCTCAACACCCCCCCTCTTCCCAAATCCCCCCCCCTACAAAAAAACTCCCCATTTTCCCAAATTTCCCATACCGTTCCCGAACTACTCCCGAACCAACTCCCACC
>CAVKVE010000085.1:0-1165 GCA_963659655.1 Bacteroidaceae bacterium
CATCAAGAATGCCTGCGTCACGCATGGAATCGCCCTCGATATGGGCATAGAAAGTAGTCTCGGGATTGGGCGTAAGGCAACGGGTGAGGTTGATACGCTCGCCCGTATGGTCGGCTGCAGGCGAGGGGAAACCTGCATGGATGGACTCTGCAAACTCGAGAGCGAGTTCGCTCTCCTCTGCTTCGGTGATGTCGGTTAGGCGGGGCATTATTGTTTTAACACTGCTTTTGAAGTTACTAATGTTTTAGGCATTTTGTTACTTTTCGGGAATGATATAAGATGTTTCTTCTTCAAGTTGTTTGAATATCTTTGCTAATCTCTTGGCTTGACGGTCTGTTAGTGTCATCCTTGAGACGCTAATCGCAGCACCGCGAACTATTTCTCTATCTTTGCCGGAAAGCAGATGTAATCTATCCATATCTGTATATACTCTATTAAGATAATCTGCTCCAAGAGATATAAACTTTGCATACATATCTGTTGCCATATTGAAGCGTGCTTGCCGCTCATGGCTTCTGCTTTCTTCTTTTTCGTAATCTGCATTTGTCGCATCATTAATGAAGTCTTCTTCAAGTGTTAAAGGTACATTGAGATATGACTTCCAGGTTTCCTCCTTAACGGCAAGAGAGCGTTCATTTCCACCCCTGCTAAGTTCGTGCATAAAATTCATCGTTCGCTGTGCCACAATCTCAACCTGATGAGCAAGTGAAGGATAGATATTTTGTTCTCTCCAAATACGCCTCCAGTCAATCTCTTTGCCTTCTGGGAGAGATGCAATAATTTTGGAGATTGTATAAGGAACATACATGGCCTTATACCCTCCTACAGGATACCAATCGGCTAAAGAGATGATTTTATCAGTCTTGTCGTAAAGAATCTTCACAGCCACTAACTTCCTAAAAAATGAACTATTGATTGCTGCCGGTTTTTTCTGTTTGAGTTCTACAATGTTCGATGAGAACAGTCCCCAGTTATTGACTGCACCTTTACAAACGCTATATGGTAATAATTTTAGTGTATTATAATATAGACCGAGTTTTTCTTTTGTAATAACTTGATTTTTAGGATGAAGTTCCAGCCACTTTTTTCGTTTCGCAGTGGTCATGTTGAATGTTTGCTGTTCATGTCGATGTGCAGAACGCTCATAGAACCAAAAAGTACCATT
>CAVKVE010000085.1:1175-10112 GCA_963659655.1 Bacteroidaceae bacterium
AACTTGCCCAGGTTTAGGCGGTGTTTGATTCTCTAGAAGTAAGGAAAGACGCTCCATATCTCGATGGAACGGGTCATTAGAGAAGAAATCTGCCTCTTTAGTCGGATTTTGCCAATTGGAACATCTTGCTATTTGTTGTACAAGTTCGTTGTACTCGTCTTTCTTGTTTTGTAATTCATCGGGGTCAGCAATGTTCTCTAAATCAAAATTGAGAACGGTCAATTTCATAGGTACATAGATTTTTTCCAAATTACCCTCTGGTGCCTCTCCCTTAATATATGCATTACACAAAGAAACTGTAGTTTGTCCTCCATTTACTATTTGAAAACCATCGAACTCTGTGATATGCCGTCCGTCTGGAGAAAGCCTTATTGAGTTTGCGACTACTGCAATCCCGTTGTTGTATGTAAAGAACCGCTCAGGCGTATTACCAACGATAGTTTTCTTTATCTCCTTATTGACTTTACCTTTTGCACTTAAGAAACAGCGTATATTTCCCTCCAATAGCGGACCTTGATAACGCTTGAATAGTTTTGCTAACAAAATACCCGGCACAATACCCATATATGAGTCAAACTTATCAAACTGGGATATGTTTGCTTTGAGACATTGAATACCATCTTTAATGTCCCATTCTTTACAATTAACTATAATACGCTCGCTTTGAGAACTGCGAAAACTCTCGTAAAAACGCTCCAATGTCCAAACTTGCAGGAAAGATGGACGACCCAGTAAAGGTTCTTGTTCTATACTTTTTACTCGAGTAGAAAGAGTTTTATTAGTAACAATATAGAAACGGAAAGCAGTTATTTCTGAATTTTCTATTTGCCCTTTTTCTCCTATTTTCTGTTTGAACTCGTTCGCAATATCTATAATTTGGTCGGACTCATCACTCGCCGCCCTGGAAATAAGTCCATCTGCAGCGTCTTGAATAAAATACTGCATTTTATTATACAAAATGCGAATATCTTCGTTTGTCAATGCTACAGGTTCTACACTATCTACAAAGTCAGTGATAAGTAACTGAATTGTAGAGTCTGCTTCTCCGTATGCATAGGCATGAAATCCGAGATTGCGATTGCGAGATTTCAAATTGCATGGAAATATAATGGGGTTCAACAATTCATCACTATTTTCCAGCAGGTCAACCGCTTCTTTTATAAACTGTTGTTGATTAAGGTTGCCCTCTACTTGTGCATTGTTTCTAAGGTTAACTAAAAACTCCTCACGGTATTCTTCGATGGTCATATATATAGTTACTTTTTATAGGTTAAGATTTCGGAGAGTGTTATGTCAAAACTTGCTTTGGCAATAGCAGGAGAGATGATAGAACGCGTAATTCGGGGGAAATTAGTGGTTACTCTATATTCATCAACCGTGCGTAGTTCGTAAACAAGTTCATCATATTTAGGACTGTATGAATAATTGGCGGCTTCAAGTTTGGATAGAAATATATCTTTATCACGAATAGATTGAATGGAGTTACAGATGTCACTCACCAATTTATTCAGTGTAATTCCTTGGTATTCCTCTGCCATGCGCTCCAACTGGTAGACGACCAACACTCCGTCAATGGGACTATCCAATTGTTCAATGGATGAAATATGTACAGTATCTTTGCCAAAATCGATAGTTTTTACTTCAAACCAATTATGGTCGAGCGCAAAGTCTTTGCGAGTTTTTTCCGAACCACTCCATGCGTTGATTGCTTTAGTCTCTCCTACTTCAGTAAATAAACGGTTGTGTAGAAATATCAATTCACCAATTAGCCCTTTTATCTCTGCTTCCGACAAAGTGTCTTTGTTTGTCCTAAACATCTTTTGCATAGCGAAGTACACTTCACAAACTGCCAGGTACGCTTCTTGATTAGACAGACATAATTGAGCGGTAGCGTCTACCATTGTATTGAGGAAATCACAAAAAGGACGCAGGAGTTTATTGTCTAACAACGAGAAAACAATGGATTTGTTGCCATCGGCATTTTTGTAGTGGGTTATTTCAATAGCAACTGATGAGTGTATTTTGTTATTGATGTCAAAGCGTCCAGCAAACTCGATGGCATTGCGCCCCTTCTGGTCTTTACCATAGTATAAATCAACAGGATGCATGTCTCCTACACGCTTCCATGAATTAGCACCGAAGGCTAAACTAAAATCATAATCTGTAATCATACTAAAACAAAATTATTCATCCTCCTCGGACTCGTAAAAATCTACATTTTTTTGATAAACTACATTGGTGTAATAGGAGCATGCATCATTATCCTGCTCATGTCCGCATCCCGGAATACCAACTGCATAACCCATAATAGGATTATCGCCAATTGTTCGCAAATAATCCGCCAATATGGGTTCTACCTTATCTACATCAGTTGCCATAACTGGATAGATAAACAATGCAGGATTACGTTTTACATACTTAAACCATGTATTTCGACTAATTTTATGCGTATGTTCCAATGCCATGTATTGTTCATTTACTTGTTCCGCATTGTCCAAGCCAATACTACCATCGTTGTTTCCGCCAATAACTCCATGTTGTGTAAAGGAGAACCCATCCTCATCCCCTGTAATACTTAACCGGCGTTGAGTTGCACAGACGGACATATTAGCAATTGGAAGAAAATCTTTTATCTCATTTCCCTTACCTCCTACAACGATAACATCCCATGTAGATAAAACAGTTTTGTTTGCGGCGATGAATGCTAAAATGCGGGATCGGTCAAACCGAAGATTCTTTGCGGATGTTGAAATGTTTTTTATGAACTTGGATACTTCTACCTCTGGAATGTTATGCAGTATATAGGAAGAACGCCTTGCAACTTTTTCGATTTTTTTGTCTCCATTATCCACAAGTTCTTTCAACCATTGTTTTGTTTTCTCGACATTAGTAATGTTCTTTTGTGGGGAGGTACTAAAGTATGGCGTTTCAAACACATCCCCCCAAAATAATGTACGAACCTCGCATTGTTTCGCTTTCCGCATTTTATTGCGGGCTGTTATTTCCAAAGCCGTATCATCCCGACGAATGCGTAATCCAAAATCATAAGGCGTACTTCCCTGTGTGTTCATAAAAGCCAATTCCGATTTAAGTTCTTCTGTAGCATCAGCTATTTCTCGATACCAGTTGGCGCTGGTATTTGTAATCCAAATACGACAAACCTTATCATAATGTGGACGATAGCCGAACCATCGCCCCATCTGCATAAGCACATCATAAGTGCATGTATTTCGATAAAAATAACTAGTTGATAATCCCTTTAGAGTGAGTCCTCGCGAAAGGGCTAAACCTCCCACAGCAATGATACGCAATGATGGATTCATTTTATAGTTCGGAGTGTCCTCATGTGACTCTTTAGAACCATTGACCACTATTACTCTCGGTCTTTCACTACGCAGTAGGTTTTCCTTTGCTCCTACTTCTTGCCATGTGTAGCCACAATTACCATAATGTTTCTCGAAGAGACGGTATAGTTCCTTATACAAATTATTCTCAAAATTACGCTTCTGTTCGGTACTGAAGTTGATGCGCATTTCTTTGAAATCTTCGGAAACTATTTGATCTATTTCTTTTTTCAAGTAGGAATGTACACCAACAAAACGCGAGATGTTGACCAACATGGTACGAGGAGCAGAAATTTGTTCAGGATCAAGGTCTCGAATGGCATTTGCTAAATAGAAACAACGAATGGATTCGATGAGAGAACTAGGAAGTTGTCCTCTCCAATTCTTCTTGTGTGTGTAATATATCGAGCCATTTATTTGTTGTTTCTCAGTCATACCCCTAACTTCTTCTGCAGTTGGCTCTTTAATGTCTGTGATGTATCTCAACATATAAGAGCAGTTTCCATAATTAGGATGTTTCTGCGAAGGAGTTCCAAATATTCTTTGCGCACCTATATAAGGTTCTGGAGTTGGCAAAACATAGATAAAGTCTTTAGGGAATAAATCAGCCGTAATCATATCCTCATCAGTAGTTGGATTGATGAAGATGTTTGCGAAAGGAGTAGCAGTAAATCCTACATAGTTTGAGTTCATAAAGACCTCACAAATCTCACGAATTTTTCGGTTTGTTGCTGTAGGGTCATTCTTACTATCCTTTGTGTTGATAGATGCATTGTCTGCTTCATCGTCAATTAATAGAAGAGAATAAGGCAGCTTGCCTTCTTCATTGAGATGTTGATTCGGACCTGTAAGCCACTCATGGAGATGCGTTAATACCGGCACATTTTTTTTAACGACGAAGAGGACAAGGGAATTTTGTGAGCCAATAGCCGACATATTTTGAGCACGCGCCGTGTTGAAATCATCGTCATATAGGGTATAGGTGGTTACTTTATTAGACCATCCTTGAAGCAAGCCGACACCCACCTTTGTGGATTGAGTGTTATGAAAATAATCGGTACGAATTGTCAGCCCAACAATATCCTCTTCAATGCGTTCTTGTGTCTGCTGTCGAAGCGTCTCAGTGATACCTGCTAATAAAATGACCACTTTTATACCTGCGTCTGCTGCTTTGCAAATAAGACCAGAGTAAGTACTCGTTTTACCAGACTGAACATCACCTAAAACAAGACCGTATCTTTTTCTCTGTTTTGTGAGCCGTTCCTTGGGATTGCCAAGACAATTCATCAAATTAGGCAAAGTCGTGTTACCTAATTTGTCGAGAGAGGCTTTGTCTAAATCACCTTTTTGCGCATGGTATAAACTAAACAAATTCCAAAAATATTCGTTCCCCGGTTTATTTTTTGTATACCATGTATTATCAAAAGGTTCTGCGCTAACGATGGCATAACCACTATGGTCATGTTTTACGAAAACATAATTCTCCAAGTAAGAAACAAGAGCCTTTTTGTCTTCTTCAGTAACAATCCACCCTTTCCAAAAGTGAGTTTGATATTCTATAAATTGAGACAAATCTTCTTTTGTAATGGTAATCGCCGGTGTTGCTAGTGTTAAACGCAATGATTGTTTTGCTAATTCTAATTGCTCACAGGTCATAATTGGTACTTTTTGCTTATAAGGTTACTTAATTTTGCATTATCCCTAAATTGTTCACATTCCATGATGGACTTGACTGCATCTTGTGGCAAGGTTCCTTTGAAAATCTGCCAGTCAACAGCCTGACAAGCCTGTTCAAACAAGTTCTGCAATTGATCTCTATCAGTAGTACGATCTATATGATTTTCATCATGGTCTAGGTGCATTTGATGGATAGGGATATTTGTTTCTATCTGTTGAAATAACATCTCAATGGCGATCTTTTGCTTGTCGTCCATTTGTTCTATAACTGATTGAATAAAGCGATTATCTCGATTTATTTTGTAAGAAAAGTAGTTTTGCCGAGATTCGATCCTATCCCATACATAAATCTGACTTTCTTCGGGAGATGTAACTTTTCGTCCTCGAAATTTTGTTTGTCGAGTTGATTTGGCGATAAGACTACTTATTGTTTTCTCCAAAAGTTTTTGAAGTTCGGTAGGGATTTCTGCATTTCGCTTCATCACATCCACTTTCCAAATGTCATCCATACAGTTCGGAATGTCTACTTTAATGCGAGCATATTTAGATATTTCATGGCGTGGCATACCAAACCATGTACCATAACGGATAAGTCGACGCCCACGATAAATGTAGTATCCCTGCATTTTATTCATCTTTTCAGCACCGCCTATCAATTTTTGTTCAGCCTCTGACATTTCGGAAATGAAAGGCAATTTGTAGGGAGTGATTTGAATGAAATGTTCTTTTCCCTTAGAGTCTGTAAGAGGTTGTGGTATAGTTCCCCATGAGCAATCAGAACGATGAGAGAGAAATGGATCTAATGGTTGGAGTTCTTCGTAGTTTATGAATATTTTTAACCCATCCTCAGAAATAAAACGATGATATATTAATGGGATATGGTCGAGTAGAGTATTCCGATTTCGTGTGAGTGCCTCATAGATTCGACCTCCGGAAGCAGCGTAGAGACCATCGAATGTTTCCCATAAAACAAGTGTACCATGCTCAATTTGTGAGAACTCTTCATAACAGTGCAATTGTTCTATCTCGAAATCATCTAACTTAAGAACATCCCAATCACTGCGCTGTCCTTGACTGGTTATTGCATCATAGTCCCAACGGTACGCACTTATATCTCCGTCCTTTTTACTCACAACTGTCATCTTTCGGCATTGCGAAAGCGAAGCTGATTTCATACCTAGTCCAAAACGCCCTAGGTCATCTTCATCACGCTCTTTTTCATTAGCCTGACTTCCGTAGCACATAGCGCGAAATAATTCCTGTTCTGACATACCACATCCGTCATCCAAGATACCGACATAGATGTCTTCTGCATTAGTTGGGAAGAGCAAACGAATGTTTCTCGCTCCTGCACTAATACTATTATCCATTACATCAGCAATTGCATTTGCAAAGGAATAGCCCATATGGCGCATGGAGCCCATGAGAAGTTTGGCTTTAGGAGGATTGGATATTCGTTTCATGGCTGTTTGATAAGATTAGGATAAAAGTTAGAGTATATTGATTTATTTTCGTCGTTGATAAAATCAAAGACGCCATGTTGCAAAGTGTTCCAATAAGTCTCGTACTCCGATTCTACTGTGGGCGGTATGATTTTATTGCGATTAGAAATAATATCTTGAACAATGGCTGTCGCTAATGGGTTAATAATATAAAACTCACCATCAATAGAGATCAACTCGGAATCGATGAGCAGCCTTTGTATATATCGTAATGAGTTAGAATTAGAAAGTATAATCGGCGCATATTTAGAGGCTATTACTCTATCCATATCTATAGCGAAAGATGATTTGTTAATACATCCTTGAAACTGTATTTCTTTTAGGATGAGTGGTAATAACGGCTCGTTATAAATAGTCGGTTCTTTGCTTATGTTTGTGGTCTTAATCCATTGTTTGGAAAGCATTAAAAACGCATATTCACAATAGGTTATAGCCCCTAAAATAAAGCAAAGCGCAACTTTGCTTAGATGTGGTTGCGAGCAAGAAGAGTCCAAAAGCCCCGATTTGCGTGCGAAAGTAATATCAGCAGCAGACATACGCTCTGGATAAATTCCAATGTAATAAATAGAATCTTGAATATTGTCTTGTGTGACATATTTGAGCGTGTCCAGTTCAAATAATTTGAGTTCTGGACCTTGTTGTTTCCTGCGCATACTACTTAAGATAAGGAATTAAGGTTAGAATTATTTCTTTTAGAACTGGTACGACAATAGAGTTTCCGGCTTGATGATAAACTTGATGGTCGTCCACTACGATACGAAAATTATCAGAGAAACCCATAAGGCGAAGACATTCACGAGGCGTAAGTTTTCGTCCGACTGCATCCACCATGCCTTTACCATCTTTGAAATCATATTTTCCAATGAATATCCGAGGGTCAGCATAATGTTCTGGGAGAGGGTGTTCTATGCGGAAGTCCCCAATCCAGTTATCTTGCTGGTTGGCCGTTTGACAGCCTATAATATCCTGATTTACACGAGAGCGGCGTTTGTTCTTTTTGCTTGTCGTAATCCACACAAAACCACCCTCACCCAAATAGTACTTGAGGGGGATAGGTGAAGGCTCTAAAAAATCTGTGCTTTTCTTAGTAAGTTCTTTTTTCTCTGGAAATGCATATGGCGTTGTATAGAGGTCTTCTCGAATACCTACTATAAACATCCTCTTTCGTAATTGCGGATGATTATAATCTGCAGCGTTTAGTATTTGTGGCGAGATTTTATATCCTAGAGAGTTCCAAACCGCAAGCATAATGTCCCAAGTGTGTCCATTATCATTAGATTTGATTGCAGGGACATTTTCATAGATGAAGACTTTGGGATTTGTTTCCTTTATAATACGAGCATAGTCATAGAAAAGAGTACCGCGAGCATCCTCGAGACCTTGTTTTTTTCCAAATAATGAAAAACTTTGACACGGACTACCTCCTACCAATATATCAACTTGCCCGGCATAGTCATCTCCCCGCAGAAACCGAATGTCTGTATGAAAGTCTTTGGGATCTATATCATAATTGGCTAAATATGACTCTTTGACATAGTTCCTCCGCATGCCTTCATATTTGTGATAGAGTTCATCTATATACTTGGCGCGTTCTTCCTTATTAGGGATACTATAACAGTATTCTCTAATTGTCTCGATTTTCTCACTAATTATTGATTTGTAATGATTTAGACTATTTTTTTCCTCAGCAGTTAGTTTTTGGACGCGACGATTTAAGTCTTTATATGCTCGACGCTCCTTAATATCATCAAAAGGAATGAGTTCTATCTCTCCAGTATCGCAAGCAAATTTGATTTCGTGCGGTATATTTAGTTGCTTTAGAGCCTCTTCAAAAGCACCTATTCCACTGAATAGAGTGCCAACACGAAGTGTTTTCTTGAGTTTTATATTGTGTTCCCTATCTTTGGATTTCATGCTACCCAAACGGTTTATAAGCAGTTTTTATGGATTACGAAAATGTTATTGGAAAGTCAAATTCAATTACACATTGTGTGAATTATCTCAATATGAGACGCCAAAGGTACAACTTTTTTTTGAGGTAGGGAAATGAGTGAGGCAAAATAGTTACAAAAAAATGCACTTATTCAATTTATGTACTATCAAATAACAAATTCAGCTTCTCAACAAAAGTAGCATTTTGGCAAAAGAGCGAAAGTAATCACGCAAACTCTAACAAAAAAATTTGCTCAATCAAAAAATGTATCGTACCTTTGCAGTCGAAAGTTTTGACGAAAGTTCTTTCGTGTTTTTGAGGGCACTAATTGTTGGTATGGAAAATATCCTTTGGGGGGATTTGACCATCGGTTTTGACCAACTTAACCACTAGGTATCCAAAAATGGATCACGAAAAAGTACCATTTCCGAGAAACTTTCACTTATACTTACATAAGGTGTTATGTAAGTACTTGGTTGAA
>CAVKVE010000086.1:0-4635 GCA_963659655.1 Bacteroidaceae bacterium
TGTGTTGTATTATTTGCTCACTTAAAATATCTTAATACTACACTATATTCCCGAAGGAGTCCCGAAGGAACTCTGTAAATTCGCCCTATTCGAGCCGTGGTTTTACTGTACTAAAACCACGGCTTGTCTTTTCGATCCGTTGGTCAGCTCTACTTCGGCGATGGCAATGCCGCTGTTGGCCTCGATGGTGCATACTGGAGCGGCGCTGTTTGGCGTATAGGTCAGCAGGAGTTGTCCCACGGCATCATAGAGCCGTACCCGTCGTATGGCGCTTGTTGCCACGACGCTTACCCGCTGCGGCGCGCTGCAGAACACCTTGATGCCGCAGTCCTGCCCAGTAGTTGTCCTATCTTGAACCGCTCCATTGTCCGTAGGAGTGTCCTCGTTGCCCGTAGTATCCTTCTGTATATAGTAGCGCAGTTCGTGGTTGGCGGGTAGAGCTACCTGCACGCATGTCCCGTTCATGATGCGCTGTCGACCGCCGTTCGCCGCATCATACAGGTAGCATTCCTCGTTCCAGCCCTCTGACAGCTCAAAGGCCAAGCAGATGCTGTCGTATCGCACCACCGTCTCTCCGCTTGCCTTACTACTTGCCTTCCCGCTTGTTTGCTCGCCGGTATTCCCGCCTGTCTTGCTGCTTGATACCTTGTAGCGAAGTTTGGGGCTCGCTAGGAGGCCGAGGGGGATAATGCCGAGGTCTTGGCGAACATCGGCCATCAAAGCGGCATCTCCCGCTAAGGTATAGAGGTTCAAGGGCGATGGAGCGGAGTAGCTATTGGTGTTGCCCGCCTCAATGCCGGAGCTGATAAAGGGGACATCCTCGCCGGCCTCGTAGCCATTAGCGGCAAACTCTACCAAGGCTACATCGGCACAAGCCCAAGCATACGGCGTAGCACTGCCGGACTCTCGGGGCGTGTAGGCCGTGATGTGCATAACTCCATGGCGGAGATAGTGTCCATTTTCGGAGTTGGTTCGGGAGTGGTTCGGGAAAATGAGGGAATTAGGTGTGGAAGAAACACTATTTTTTTGGACAGAGGTGGGGGAATTGCCGGCTGAATTGGTGGTCGAATTGGTGGTTGATTCGTTGGTGTAGGATGCTAATTGAGCACTCTTGACTACCACCTGCAGAGAAGTTGCTTCGGTCTTGCTTCGGAGAAGTACGGATTGCATGGGGGCAATGAAGCGGTCGGCATAGTTCGTCAAAGTAGCCGTGGTGCGGGTGACCCATGTGCCCCCCTCCATATACTGAAAACTCGGCTCGATGACGGCGGCATTGTCGGCGCAGAACTGTACCATGTCGATATACGCCATGGTGGGGTTGCCGAACAAGAAGTATGCACTGCTCGTGGCGTTCGTCAGCGTGAGCGTCATGTCGCCATTGGCATCGGGCGAGAACGCAAAGCGGTGGCTATTGGTGCGGGCAAGGCTGACCGACTGGCTGCTCTGCGTACCGTCACTATTCCAATAGTAGTAGCGCGTGTCGCTCTTGGGCAAGCGTATGGTCGCCTCCGCATTGTCGTCGGTGTTGGGTCCTAATACTTTCAACTCCAAACCGCTGCCTGCGGCGATGGGGTTATCCAAGGCGTTGGACTGCACAAACGAAAGCGAGTTGGTGGTATAACTGCTCGTGGAGGTGCTGCCGCCCTCATGCACGGTCGGCACGCTCTCGTTGTAGAACGTGGAGTAGCAGGCGTAGGCTGCCGTTTGGTAGCGGGTGCCGGAGAACGGACTTACCTCGAAAGGCGTGTCGGTCTCGACGCTCGTGCCGGTGCGGTAGTCGCCCGTGTGAGGAATAAAGAAGTCGCCGGAATAGACGCCTTGCAGCGGGGCGGACATAGTATACCACCCGCCACGGGCGATACTCATGTCAATATATGCCTCATCGTAGGAGAGCAGGTATTGGTTGAGCAGGGCG
The DNA here is from genome assembly GCA_963659655.1 of Bacteroidaceae bacterium. Lineage (GTDB taxonomy): Bacteria > Bacteroidota > Bacteroidia > Bacteroidales > Paludibacteraceae > Colicola. The sequence continues at coordinate 1,916 of CAVKVE010000086.1, forward strand.
GTGTGCTTGCGGAACTGCACCTTGCGGCAGCTGACCGAAGTATAGTGCGCATCCATCGGGTAGAGGTTTTCCTCGATGATATACGGATTGAGTTCCTTGTTGGTCAGCTCCGGAATGATCACCATCGTTTCGGGCAGCGGAGCGTAGCCGTACGACTGCGTGACGCCATCGATAACGGCTCGCCAGTTGCGGTCGTCGCCCCAATTATTATCTACCGTCGGCGTCCAAATCATGGTGTCCGGCACAACGATAACCGTGAAATAGACATCGCCTATCGGGCAACCGGTCTCGATCTGCTTGTTGTAGTCGGTGGTAAGCATGGATAGGCGCATGGTGTATTGGTAGCCCGCTCGCATGGTGTCTGTGTTGGCAAACTGGAAACCGGGTTTGCCTGTACCCCACACTTGGTCGTTGGGGTAGAGCGTCTTGTCGCCATTGTGGCGGCTCTGCAGATAGGCTACATGGGCAGCATCGATGGGAGTGAAGGTAATCCAATCGCCGGGCTGATAGTAGCGGCTCGGGTCGTTGTTGACATCCTGATAGATGACATCCTGCGTATAGCGCATACTGAACTGCGTGACAGGCAGCGAGGCGGCTATCTTGGCGGCTATATCGGGGTCGGTGGAACGGATGACTTGGCAACTGTCCCATCCGAAAATGACGCTGCGGATGTTGCTCAAAGGAACGGTGAAGGCGGTATTAACCTTGCTTGCCGACACACGCACACGAGGGATGACGCCCTTGTACTCGTCCGGCATCTGCTCATCGGGGATGGGGCTGACATTGGCACCGTAGTCGTTCTTCTGCGAGAAAACGCACAGGTAGCTGGCATCGCTACAGCCATCGATAGTGACCTCGTCGCCGTTCATGTTGGTCGTGGTAGCCGTGCCGACAATCGGGAAAATCCAATAACGCACGGTGTCTTGGCTGCCGAGATAGAGGTTGGTGGAGTCTTTCCACAGCTCCAAATAGCCCTTCTCGTAAAGATCCTTGACAATCTCGTAGTTGCGCTGCTTGGAGAATTTGTCGGCTTGCAGTTCGGCAAAAGAGGTGGCTTTCCAGTTGGGATTGGAAGAGGTCGGGTTGCGCATATCCAACACGATGGCGTCCTGTATCTCGCCGCGGGTATAGCCGTATTTGGCTTGGAACAACGAGTCGGCAAGGGCCTTCTCGGCATTGGTCTGCGTGGCATTGCGATAGATGTCGTCGAACGAGAAACCGAGCAACCAATCGGCTTTGGCGCGAGCCTCTAAGGCGTGGCTCGTGCCGTCGGGCAACTCCTCTTGGCTGTGGGCATCGATGGTGACGGGGTACAAACCATTGGCACATGCGCCCACGGTAGGACCGGTTTCGCCGTTGAAGGAGAACGAGTTGGAATCGAACATCGACAGCGAGGCACGCATCGCACACTCGGGGTTGGAGAGGTCGGTGGTGTCGTTCGCCATACGCAGCTCGTACTTGATGCCCGAACCGAAGCGGTCTTTCTTCATCAGGTGCCCGATATACAGCACATAGTGTTCCACGCCGTTTTCGGTGGTCTTGACATAGCCCTTGTAGGTGACTTCCTGCTCGCCGGTGGTGGATAACTCCAACTCCGACTGCATGGCCTTGACCATGTCGCTGACCGATGTATAGATGAGCGTACTCTCGTCCTCGCCGATACAGTGGGCATCCCGATAGGTTGAGTTGGTGGTCTGCGAAGGGTCGTAATCGATCTCCGGAATGCGGATGACGCCGTAGGTGGTGCCTCGATTGCCCGTGTAGTCGGTCGGGTAGTAGTAATCAATAGTCATGCCCTTATCGGTGTCCATATTATAGAGCTGGTAGTACAAGTACTTACATTGCTGGTCGGTGGTCAGGTTCTTGTAATCGACACGGGCAATGGTGGCATCGTACTTATCTGTGACACAAGTGGTTAGCGCTTGGTAAGCACTCAACGGCAGCTTGGAGGCAAAAAGGCAAATATCGTCAATCAAAAAGTCGTTACCCGTGTTGCTCTCGGCAAAATTGTAGACGCAGATGCGTGACTCATCGTAGTCGTGGGCACTGACGACCGGGAAGCAGACTTGCTGCCATCCTTTGCCGGCGGTTATCTTGCCTGCATAGAACACGCCCACATCGTTCCACTCGGTGTCGCCTGTGTTGCGTCCCTGCACATTGAATCGGAAAATCGGTGGGTAGGCGGCTTCGGTGGCATCGGCAGGGCAAGAGTTGTTGATCCACGCATAGCAGTAGAGTTGCTGACCGGAACAGATGGTGGCATTGGTGGTGACGGTAGCCACAAGCCCCGGATTCTGCTTGCCATCCACATAGAGGCAATAGCCGTTTGCTGCACCGCCGTGCTGCTCGCCGATGGCCCAATCGACATTGACGCGATTGATGAGCGCATACTCGCCGTAGAAGACGAAATCGTTGCTCACCGATTGGCGGTTCGGCGCTTGCGAGGCACTATTGGGGTAGAAAAATCCGTAGGTGCTTTCCTCCCAAGGCAGGTGGGTGCTATAATAGGTGACATCCGTGGTGCCGGGTTTGGTGCCGAAATTGAAGTCCTGCTTCTTGAGCATCAAGTAGTAGCGGTTGATGTAGTCGTCGGTGACAAGCGCCGTAGTGGAAGGGCCGTAGGTGGCAGGCGCTACATATTCCACCTCGAAACGAGCCACAATCAGGTCTTGCCCCGTTTGGTTTTGTGCCGCAGGAATACGCAGTTCGTAGAGGTCGGT
>CAVKVE010000086.1:4910-10094 GCA_963659655.1 Bacteroidaceae bacterium
CCGCCGGGCGGAGGTGGAAAATCTGGCGATAGCTCAGGGTAGGCTCTTGCACCGAGGTGGAGGTGATGACATAATCGGTGTAGGCACTCACATCGCAGGCAATATCACGGCTCTGAGCATCGCTCCAACCCCGAATCGTGGCGGAGAGATTGTTGGTGTAGGTGGCAGCGGCTTGGTTGAGCGTGTTGTTCAGCCCGCTCGCGTAGGTGGCATAGAGGCCGTGCGAGGTCGTGCCGTCCTCGTTGATACTTGTGAAATCGCTATTGTTGCGGCCGTTGTAGGTCTGCGGTTTCTTGACCCAGAAATAGGCGTTGTCCGTTCCGTCGGCTGCATAGCGGGGGTCCTTGCCGCTGGCGTAGTCGTACCAACGCATATAACCCTTGAAGGCGGTCTCGTTGGGAGTGAGCGTAATCTGCTCGCCCGCTTTGTAGTAGATAGTGGTTTCTATCTCATGCACTCCTTGCCGCCCATCTTCGTCTAACCGGGTGTTGCCGACTCCCTTGTAGGAGATAAATTTGATAGTTCCTTCGGCGTTGGCACTCCGTTGACGGATGGTGTTTTGGCGTGCCAGCGAGGCAGTACCGAATCGGAAACTGCTGATGAGCAGTGCGTCACGCGTGGTCGCCATACTGTTTAGGGTTACGCTGACGGTGAGGGTGTTCTGCGTCTTATCCACTGCGGTCACACTCGCCCACGAGCAGGGATTCAGATCATCATCCGTAATGCGGAACGAGCAGGTGTCCAGCTCTGCTAATGTGAGAGCGGTTTCGACGATACCTCCTTCGGCGATGTTGTCCTCCGCATCATAGAGTGCCTCGCCGATTCGGTGCGTGAGCGAAACGGCGAATTGGTTGGTGGAAGCCGGCGAATCGAAAATGTAGTAGGCGGGTGTGATGGTGGCGTCTAATTCATCCACGCTGCGGTGGTGGTACGCCTTGCGGCTCATAATGGCACGCCCTTGTCCGAGCAGCGTTCCCTGCGCATCGGTCACCTCGCAGACCATATCATCTACATAGTTGCTCTGCGTCTTTTTACCGTATAGTGTGCTTACGACATTGAGCGGACTCTTGCCGACAGGAGTTACCTCAGCCGTCCAACTCTGTCCGCTGATGGCGGCTTGGCTGAGGCTCATCATGGTGCGGGCGCTCTCGGTATAGCCCGCTGTGTTCGACTGGGAATTGTCGATGTCGGTGGCCGTCAGGTTGGAGATGCGGGAGGTTTTGTCCGTGCCGTTGCTACCCCAATAAAGTACGACGCGGATGCCTTGTGTGGTCAGCGCCTGCGGGTCGGTAGTGGTGGCGGTGCTTTCGACGATTCGGTTTTCGTTCAGCCCCGAAAGGTCGTAGAGATAGACCTCGCCGGTCAGCGAAACGCTAAAGGCGACCGTGCTTTTCTGTGCCGTTGCGGCAGCGGCATCGGCTGCATAGCCAAACACCTTGCTGTCCGGTGTGGCTACGATAGAGGCGGTGTTAGACAGGGTCTTTGCCCAATGCGTGTAGTCGAAAGACGACTGCGTGCCGGTGCTGAATTGGTACGAGGTGGTCGTGGTGGTGTAGGTGTAGTAAGTTTGGCGACCGGAATAGCGGTAGGAAGTGGTCGTGTTGTTGGTAGCCTCGGTGCAGGCAAAATAGTATTTCGTGCCGTTGCTCTCGATGGTCGGCGCATAGTAGGCGTGTCCGTCTTGTGTGTAGTCGAACGGATTGGCGGGGGCGGATTCTATGCCAAAAGGCTTGGCTTGGCTCTCCTGCGACACGAGCGAAAAGGTAACCTTTCCGCTCGTAAGCGTCCAGGTCAGCCACTGTCCGCTGCTGAGGTTTTGGTAGCGATAGTAGGTGCCGGCAGCGTCGGTGGCTTTCACGGCTTTCCATAGTCCGCTCTTGTCGCTGACTGCCTCGGTCTGTGCCGTGACGCTGCTGCCGCTCTGTATGAGTGCGACCCAGGTCGTGTCGTGGGTGGTGTAGGTGTAATAGTAATTATAGTTGTTGCGACCGCCGCCCCAGCCGCCACCATAGTTGGAGCGCTCGTAGGAGTAGGTGCCGCCTGCAGGGGTCTGTGCTTGGGCGTTGTATTCCGTCTGCGTCAGTTGTTGTTTTACGGTCGTGGTGGCTATCTGCGGGTAGCGTATCGACAGCGTATCGCCCGCCATGTCGGCAACAGCGGGGAGCGAAAATAAACTGTTTAGCAACAAAAACAGCCCTGCGAGAAGGCTATGTGGGAGGGAAAAGCGTATCGTATGTTTCATATCGTGTCGGGAAATTTAGTGGTGTGCTTTATGCAATCGTTTCATTTTGATGCCGAGATATGCCGCTGCAAAAATCAGCATAGGCACAAGGGCATCGCCTATCGGAACCAATTGTCCGATGGGTGGGTAGTCGTCGCCTCCTCGGTCTTCGTCTTCGCTGCCGAAAGAGGTGGTGGTCAATGTATAATGGAAAATAGTTTGTTGTTCTTGGAGATAGTCGTCGGCTGATACAAATCCGTTGGTATAGAGGGTTCCGGAGTGTCCGTATCGGCTGCCTGAGGCGATGTGACTGCTGCTGGTAGAGCTCATATTGCCTACAACGGGGTTGGTTTGTCCCGTCGCGGAGAGGCTGTTCTGCATCAGCGAACTGCTCGTATTGAAGCTCAATAAAGCGTTTGACATTGTTTTCGTTTTTAATACCAGCCCACAGGTATTGGTTGCCCAATTACAGTTAGCAGTGACGGTTTTTGCGTCCGATTTAGCTCGCCAGTTGGTTTTGACCTTAGCCTTCCCGTATTTTTTGGTGGTTGGTGAAGGGTCGGCTGTCGTTTGGGTTGCTGTCTTCGACTAAAAACTAATACAAATGTGCCTTAAAAAGAATTTTGCTTAGCCAAATTGGAATAGAATAGGGGTTTGGAATACCTCTTTTTGGCTTTTGGATAGAACTATCCCATAGAAAACGCGACAAAATTAGTTTTTTTTGTTTAAATGCAAGTTGCATTTCGACAAAAAGATTTTTTTTGTTTATATTTTCTTTTTCTGTGTTGGTTATTGCTGCAGGTGGCGTTTTTTCGTAAAAAAAGCACTATATTTGCACCGTTAAAGCTATTAAATAGTACGCATTTTTTAGATAATATTGTTCCGTATTTCGCAGATTTTTCTGATTTCGGTATCATTTTTGGAGCAATTTAGGGCATTAGCGTGCTGAATTTTATAAGGTCACAGTTTGTTTTTGAGGAATAAAAGTGTAGAATTAGCTAACTAAAACAGACATTTTTTGTAGTATGGCAGTTTATAATCATCAGGTTTCGGAAGATCAAGTGGAGGCGTTCCGTGCGCGACTGGTCGATGTGGTAGAGAAACCCCGAATGTACACCGAAGAAACTATTTCTCGCGATACCGTGAGCCGGCAATTGTTGCTTAATCGCACCTATTTCTCCACGCTTTTGCAGCTCGCCACGGGCATGTCGTTCCGTGCCTATATCAACGACCTGCGTATGCGCTATACGCTGGAGCTGCTGGCGGACCCCAAGACATCGCTCAACGATATTCCCTGCATTGTGGGCTATAAGAACAAGACTACCTATTACCGTGTCTTTGACCAAGCCTTTGGCTGCCTGCCGCGTGAGTATCGCCTTGCCCATTTCCCCGAGGCGTGTGCCGCTGCGGTTTCTAACGAAGCTGCCGAGCCGTTGGATTTGGCGGAGTAGCGCTTGCGAATAGTTCCCTGTTTTTTAACCATTTTGACTATATTGATAGGAATATAATGGTTCTATTTGGCTATATCAAATAAAAGCCGTACCTTTGCACCCGCATCTGTGAGTGTGTGATTATGCAATGCACAATTACACAGTGCAAATACACATTATTATATAGAGGATGGATTTGACTGCTTGCAACCTCTTAAAAAGAATGCTAAAACCTTGTGCCACAAGACGAAAACAGTCCCTTGTGGCTTTTTTTGTATACAATTACGAGGCATTATCTACAAGCGTGATGCTGTACGATAGGCTGCATGTTAATTGTTAATTGTTAATTAGTACGATGAACTATTTATTTACTTCGGAGAGTGTCAGCGAAGGACACCCGGACAAAGTAGCCGACCAGATTAGCGACGCTGTGTTGGACAATTTCTTGGCGCAAGACCCCCGCAGCCATGTGGCGTGCGAGACGCTCGTCACGACGGGACAAGTGGTGGTAGCCGGCGAGGTGACGAGCCGTGGCTATGTCGATATTCAGCAGGTGGTGCGCGATACGATTCGCAAGATTGGTTATACCAAGGCGGAGTATAAATTCGAGGCAGAGAGTTGCGGTATCTTGACGGCTATCCACTCGCAGTCGGCGGACATCAATATGGGTGTGAGCCGTGCCACGCGTATGGCGCAGGGTGCGGGCGACCAAGGTATGATGTTTGGCTATGCCACCGCTGAGACGGAGAACTATATGCCACTCACGCTGGATATGGCGCACACTATCGTCTATACCCTTGCGCATATTCGTAAGGAGGGAAAAGAGATGACCTATCTGCGCCCCGACACCAAGAGCCAGGTAACCATCGAGTACAACGACCGCAACGAGCCGGTGCGTATTGACACCATCGTTATCTCTACCCAGCACGACCCGGGCGTGAGCCAGGAGCAGATTCGCCAAGATATGATCGACATTGTGCTGCCTCGTGTGGCAACGCGCGATGCCAAGTATGCCGAGTTGCTGCGTGGCGAGTACAAGCTGCTCGTTAACCCGACGGGAAACTTCGAGATAGGCGGTCCTCACGGCGATACCGGATTGACGGGGCGTAAGATTATTGTAGATACCTACGGCGGACGCGGTGCGCATGGTGGAGGTGCTTTCTCGGGCAAAGACCCATCGAAGGTAGACCGTTCGGCAGCCTATGCAGCGCGTTGGATTGCCAAGAATATGGTGGCAGCCGGCGTGGCTCGTGAGATGTTGGTGCAGGTTAGTTACGCTATCGGTGTGGCAAAACCAGTCAGCCTCTTTGTCGATACCTACGGCACGGCACGCAAGGGCATTAAGGACGCTGATATTGTGCGGGTTATCAACCGCTTGTTCGACCTTCGCCCGGCAGCCATTGCCCGTGATTTGAAGCTCTGCGAACCTATCTATGAGGAGACGGCCAAGTATGGTCATGTGGGTCGTACGCCGGAGGTGGTGGAGAAGACTTTTGTCGGCGAGAACGGCAAGACCTTCACCAAGCAGGTCGA
>CAVKVE010000087.1:0-9815 GCA_963659655.1 Bacteroidaceae bacterium
GCAAATGTGGTGGCAGAAGCCGGTCGTACAGGCGTGGTTACCATTGCAACGAATATGGCGGGTCGTGGTACGGATATCAAGCTGACACCCGAGGTGAAAGCCGCAGGCGGTTTGGCAATTATCGGTACGGAGCGCCACGAGAGCCGTCGTGTGGACAGGCAGTTGCGTGGTCGTGCCGGTCGTCAAGGCGATCCGGGTAGCAGTGTGTTCTATGTCAGCCTTGAGGACGACCTGATGCGTATGTTCGGATCGGAGCGTATTGCTGCCGTGATGGACAAGATGGGTTTCGAGGAGGGTGAAATGATAGAACACTCCATGATTTCCAACTCTATTGAGCGTGCGCAGAAAAAAGTGGAGGAGAATAACTTCGGTATCCGTAAGCGACTGATTGAGTACGATGATGTGATGAATCAGCAGCGTAATGTGATCTATGCGAAACGCCGTCACGCCCTTATGGGAGAGCGTATCGGAGTGGATATCACGAATATGATTTACGACACCGCCGAGGCCATCTTGACCGAAGCGCGCGATGCGAATGACTATGCAGGCTTGCAGTTTGAGGTGATGCAGACTTTCGCCATGGAGGTGCCGTTTGATGAGGAAACTTTCCACAGTACGAAAGCGGCTGCACTGAGCGAGAAACTGGCAGAAGCCGCACTGGACACCTTCAAGCGCCGTATGGACAAACTGACGCAGGTGGCAAATCCCGTTATACAAAAGGTATACGAGGAGAAGGGGCAGATGTACGAGAACATCTTGATTCCGATTACTGACGGCAAAAAGGTGTATAACATTGCGGTGAACCTGAAGAAGGCAGCCGAGAGCGAGAGCAAAGAGGTGATCCGAGAGTTCGAAAAGCGTATGCTGCTCTATGTCATTGATGATGAATGGAAAGAGCATTTGCGCCAGTTGGATGACCTGAAACAGAGCGTGCAGAACGCTTCGTATGAGCAGAAAGACCCGCTCCTTATCTATAAGATAGAGTCGTTCGGTATATTCAGCCGTATGCTTGATGCGCTCAATCGTCGTGCTATATCTATTCTGCTGCGTGGACAGATACCGACAGCCGACCCGCAACAGGTGCAGCAGGCTGCTGAGCAACGCCGTCAGGACTACTCGCGCTATCGTACGCAGAAAGACAGCGTGGCGCGTGCAGCACAGCAGAGCGGGCAGGCTGCAGCCGCAGGGCGTGATACGCGTGAGGCACAGCGTCCGATGCCGGTGCATGTGGAAAAGAAACCTCGTCCGAATGACCCCTGTCCGTGTGGCAGCGGCAAGAAATACAAACAGTGCCATGGACGCATGGAGAACGGCGGTGCATTGTAATCCGTAGAGAAGACGAGGCGTGCCGTATGTATTATCGTGCGGCACGCTTGTCGTTATGATTCGTGTGAATGGGTTGCGTAGTTTTTATCAGTATGGTATGAAAAAGTGGTTGGGGATAATAGGTTTAGTTTGGTGGTGTGTGGCGGCGAGTGCTGCTACGCAAGATACGCTCTATACCGCATCTGCTTATGCCGGTACGCTGACGGATACCATTCGCCTGCAAGATTTGAATAAAACATCCGATCTGGACCAACTGCTGTTGGAACTCGTAGCACAACAATCGCAGCAGTTGCGGGCAGACAGCACGGGCGATACACTGACGGTGGCAGAAGTGCTGCGGAGGGATTCGCTCCTGGCTGAGGCACGGCGCGATTCCATAGAACTCGATTCGCTCAAACGACTGAATGCAGACCTGCAGGAAGAGATACACGATGTGCCGCCGGTGCTGATTGTAGAGCGTTCGCTTATCAAAGACTCGGAGGAAGACCGCAATGCTGTTATGCGTGCTATTCGCAATATGCATACGCCGTGGCGAAAAGAGGCGAAGATTATGCTCCAACTGACGCAGAACTATGTGTCGCCCAACTGGTATCAAGGTGGGTCGTCCAGCTTTGCGGCGCTGAGTATCTGCAAAGGAGAGATTGGTTACTATTCGGATAAGTTCACTTGGGAGAATACGGGCGAGTGGCGTATGGGCGGTTCAACGGTGAGTGGGGACTCGCTGCGTAAGGTAAATACGACTGACGACCTATTGCGTCTATACTCGAAAGCCAACTACAAGGCGGTCGGAACGAAGTTATTCTACTCGTTTTCAGCCGAGTTTGAGACCCGCCTGCTCAATACCTACAAGGCAAATACCCACGACAAGAAGTCCGCTCCGTTCTCGCCGATTCGTCTAAATTTGGCACTCGGTTTGGACTACAAGCCCGTGAAGGGATTGAGCCTTTCGTTCTCGCCGTTGGCGTACAAGTTGGTGCATGTCAACGACACGGTGAATATGAAGCAGACTGACTACGGCGTGAAAACGGGCAAGAAAACATTGAGCGAACTCGGTAGCTCGCTGCGTGTGGAGTATGTCTGGAAACCGGTACGAGAGGTGTCGTTAGAGACAAAGTTCTATATGTATAGCAACTATAAGAAAATAGAGTTGGATTTGGAGGTGAACTGCGATTTCATCATCAATCGGTTCTTTTCAGCGCGTGTAATGTTGCATCCCCGCTACGACAACACCGTCATCTACACGGGCGACGAGAAAGCAAAAATTCAGTTCCGAGAACTGCTCTCTATCGGTTTCGCCCATAAGTTTCGATAAATAGACACAAAAAAAGAACATCTATTCTCACATAGATGTTCTTTTTTTGTGGTGTGGTGCATCGTTTTTTATGCGCAATATTCTTAGTCTTTATTCTGGGAACTCCATCAGGTAGGCTTTGATAAATCCATCGATATCGCCATCCATAACGGCATTAACATTCGAAGTTTGGTAGTTGGTTCGGTGGTCTTTCACGCGGCGGTCATCAAACACGTACGAGCGGATCTGGCTTCCCCATTCGATCTTCTTCTTGCCGGCCTCCACTTTGGCGGCTGCCTGCCGGCGTTTTTCCAATTCCAATTCGTAGAGTTGGCTCCGCAAGTGGCGCAGAGCATTCTCTCGGTTTTTCGGCTGGTCGCGCGTTTCGGTGTTTTCGATCACTATCTCATCGGGTTGGTTGGTGAGCGGGTTGATAAACTTATAGTGCAGACGCACTCCGGATTCAACTTTGTTGACGTTCTGACCACCTGCACCTGAGGATCGGAAGGTGTCCCACGAGATACCGGCCGGATTGACATCAATCTCGATGCTGTCGTCAATCAATGGAACCACAAAAACGGATGCAAAGGAAGTCATGCGTTTACCTTGGGCGTTGTAAGGGCTGACCCGAACCAAACGATGTACCCCGTTTTCGCTTTTGAGATAGCCATAAGCCATATCGCCTTCCACATTAAATGTAACGGTCTTGATGCCCGCCTCATCGCCTTCTTGCAGATTGGTGATAGTAACCTTGTAGTCGTGCTTCTCGCAGTAGCGTTGATACATTCGCATCAGCTGCTCTGCCCAGTCTTGCGCCTCTGTTCCGCCGGCACCGGCCACAATCTTCAGCACTGCAGGCATCTGGTCTTCCTCGTGCGAAAGCATATTTTTCATCTCGAGGTCTTCTACCTCGCTTTGTGCATGCAGATATGCCTCATCCACCTCTTGTTCGGTGACGAGTTCCTCTTTGTAGTATTCAAAAGCTAATTGCAGCTCTTCGACAGCCGATCGCACGCCTTCGTATCCTTCTATCCAACGCTTGATACCTTTCACTTTGCGCATTTGCGCTTCGGCCGCTTTGGCATCATCCCAAAAACCGGGGGCTTGTGTGTGTAATTCTTCTTCTTCCAACTGAATGCGTTTTTCGTCGATGGCGAGGTATTGTTTCAGCTTGTTGGCTCTGTCTTGAATGTCTTTGAGTTGCTCAATGGTTATCATTGTGACGGATTGCTATTCGTATGTTTTGTAAATTTGTGCAAAGGTACACTTTTTTTTGTACATATAAAAATTTTATAGTACTTTTGCGGTTGAAATAGATCCCGAAAATAGGGAGCATACTAACATTTTGCGAGTCCGTTGATGCGGCTCGAAAAGTAGCAAACAATTATGGCAAACGAAAAGCAACAGTTGGTAGAGGAGCTGAAGGCTCTGCTATCGGAAAATGTAACGGAAGTGAAAGACAAGGTAGAGCAGTTGAAAAGCCAGTTCTATCGTGTGTATCATCAGGAGTTAGAGGAGGCTAAGAAGGCTGCAGAGGCAGCCGGCGAAGCAGCAGAAACATGGCAACCGACTATCGATGAGACCGAAGCGCAGTTCCGTGAGTTGCTAAATGATTATAAGCAGAAAAAGGCAGAGGCTGCAGCCAAACAAGAGGCAGAGATGCAGCAAAACCTGCTCCGCAAACAGAACATCCTCAGCCAGATGAAAGAGATGGCTCAGGCTGAAACGGCTGATGTAATGGGCAATTTGCAGAAGATGCGTGACTTGCAGGCCGAGTGGAAAACCATCGGTTCTGTTCCTCCGCAGAATGCGCAAGATGTTTGGAAACAGTATCAGCAATATCAAGAGCAATTCTACGATTTGGTGAAGATTAACAACGAGTTGCGCGATTTGGACTTCAAGAAAAATTTGGAGGCAAAGACGCTGCTTTGCGAGGCGGCAGAAAAACTGCAAGAGAATCCCAATATCGTGGAGGCGAACCGGGCATTGCAACAGCTGCACGAAGAGTGGGTGGAGATTGGCCCGGTGGCAAGAGAGCTGCGTGAGGACTTGTGGGCACGGTTCAAGGAGGCCTCGTCGGTTATCAATAAGAAATTTCAGGCTTATTACGATGAGTTGCATGCCAAGGAGGGAGAGAACCTGACCAAAAAGCAGGCGTTGATTGAGAAACTGAAGGAGGTGAATGTGGCCAATCTGAAAAACAGTAAGCAATGGGAGGAGGCCACGACCGCTATTCAAAATGTGCAAGCCGAGTGGCGTACGATTGGTTTCGCTCCCAAAAAACAAAACCAGGCTATCTACGAGGAGTATCGTGCATTGTGCGATGCGTTCTTCAAGGCAAAGACCGCATTCTATAAGGAGATGCGCGATGAGTTGTCGGAGAATTTGCGCAAGAAGCGTGAGCTGATAGAGAAAGCCGAGCTGCTGAAATCCAGCACCGAGTGGAACGAAACTACGGAGGCTTTGATTGCGCTCCAGGCAGAATGGAAAAAGATAGGTCCCGTGGCTCGCAAATATTCGGATGAGTTGTGGAAAAAGTTCTCGGAGACATGTGACGCTTTCTTCGATGCCAAGCGTGAAGCGAACAAGGGTGCTCGTGAGGCGTACGAGCAGAAGAAGGCAGCAGCCAAGGCTCAATTCAGCAAGCGTGTAGAGAGCATGACCGACCGCCAAAAGTTGATGCGTATGTATGCCAACTTGCAGCAGGATATCAAGGTGGCGGAGAACAATATTCTGTTCTTTACGGGCAAATCGAAGACCGCCAACAAGTTGGTGGACGATATGCAGAAGAAAATCGATTCGCTTAAATCGCAGCTCAAAGAGCTTGAGGACAAGATAAACAAGACGGAGGAGTAGGATGAAGCTCCGTTGGTTCATACTCTGTTTGTTGTTCTTGGCGGTCCCTCGGGCGAGTGCGCAGCATTTGTATCAGGGGAGCACTAAGTATGGCACTTGCCTCTATACCTTTGACGGGCAGTACTTGTACCAGGGAAACAACAAGTATGGCACGAAGTTATACACATGGGATGGTCAATATGTGTATAGCGGTGACAACAAGTATGGTACCAAGCTCTATACATGGGATGGGGAATATGTCTATCAGGGAAGCAGTAAGTATGGCACCAAGCTGTATTATTGGGATGGTAAACATATCTATCAGTCCAACAAGTACGGTACCAAGCTTTATACGATAGAGGATGGGCATGTCTATTCGGGTAGTAGCAAATATGGCACTTGCCTATATACATTAGACACTTGGATTCCCATTCCTATACTGATTCTATTGCTTTAATATGGCACAACTGATTAATTATAAGGATGTTGAGATTCATCAGGCAGAGCAGATCGTGCTGCGTGATGTCAATCTTCAGGTGGAGGCAGGTGAGCTGGTCTATCTTCTCGGTAAGGTGGGGAGTGGGAAATCCAGCTTGATGAAAACCATCTATGGTGCTTTGCCTATTGCGCAGGGCACGGCAGAGGTGTTGGGGCAGGATATGGCGAAAGTGAAACGCCGCCAGTTGCCTTATTTGCGCCGTCGCTTGGGAATTGTTTTTCAAGATTATAAGTTGCTGACAGACAGAAGCATAGAAGATAATCTCTTGTTTGTCTTGAAGGCTACCGGTTGGAAGGACAAGGTGCTGATGAAGAATCATGTGGCAGAGGTCTTGGAGCAAGTCGGTATGGCGGATAAGGCATATAAGAAGCCGCACCAGCTTTCGGGGGGTGAGCAGCAGCGAGTGGTCATTGCTCGTGCGTTGTTGAATTCTCCGGAGTTGATTTTGGCGGATGAGCCGACCGGCAATTTGGATCCGGAAACGGGCAATGAGATTATGGAGTTGTTGCATACCATCAGTTCGGCGGGAATCACGGTGCTTATTTCCACGCACAACACCCTTTGGCCCGAGCGCTATGCGGGGCGCAAGTGGATATTCCGTGACGGACATATTGTCGAAGAGTAATGGTAGTGAAGAATGAAAGTGGGGCTGTTTATGCAGCCCTATTTTTTTGTAACAAATAGAAAAATCAACAAAATATGGAGATACAATCGTTTTACATTGCGGGGCGTATTTGCGCCACAGAAGAGATTCGCAAGGTTGCGCAGTCGGCCACCACGCCATACACACTGATACAGATAAAACCCGAAATCGATTGGGTCTATCGTGCCAAAGAGCGCATGGTGCAAGTGTTGGAGCAGACGGGAGCGACGATGGTCTATGCCGACCGCTTTCAGTCTATCGACGGCAAGACTACCGAAGCGCCCGTGATTGATTATCAGCATGGTGCATTGCGCGATGATTTTGATTTTGGCAGCGTCATGCTCTGGCGCACCGAACGACTGAAAGCCCTTGTGGCTGCCATGGATACCGATTACCAATTCGCAGGGCTGTACGACTTGCGACTGCGGGCTACCGAAGGCGGCACTGGCGATTGCGGGCTGGTGCATATTCCCGAATACCTCTACTACGAGATAGAGACCGACACTCGTAAGTCGGGCGAGAAACTGTTCGACTATGTCGACCCTCGCAATCGTGGCGTGCAGATCGAGATGGAACAGTGCGTTACGGCACACCTGCGCCGCATAGGGGCGTACCTGCAGCCGCTGCAGTACAAAGACCTTAACGGTTTTGCGCCGGTAGAAAGCACCACTACGGCGAGTGTTGTTATTCCTTGCCGCAACCGTGTGCGTACCGTGCGGGACGCTATCCGCTCTGCCCTCTCGCAAGAGGTGTGTGCGCCCTACACCTACAATGTGTTTATTGTAGATGACAACTCTACGGATGGCACGCAAGAGGCAATTGCAGCACTTGTAGAAGAGAATAAAAAGCAGCGTCAGCAACACCCGAATACCCCCGAGTTGATATACATCGCACAGGACAAATCGTGGCACGCTATCGGCGGCAATTGGAACAAGGCCATCCACGATCCTCGCTGCGGGAAATACGCCATTCAGTTGGACTCGGACGACACCTACCACGACACGACCACGGTGCAGCGTTTTATCGATGCATTCGAGGCGGGGCATTATGGTATGGTGATTGGTACCTATCAGATGACCGATATTGAGGGCAACCCATTGCCGCCGGGCGTGATAGACCACCGCGAATGGACGGAGGAGAACGGACGCAATAACGCATTGCGTATCAATGGGTTAGGTGCACCTCGTGCGTTCTATGTGCCGCTGCTGCGGACGATCGATTTCCCCACCACCAAATATGGCGAGGACTATGCCGTAGGGCTGCGTATCTCGCGCGACTATCCTATCGGGCGTATCTACGAGGTGGTGTACAACTGCCGCCGTTGGGAGGACAACTCAGATGCCAACTGTGACATTCCCGCTATGAACCGCAACAACTGGTACAAAGACCGCCTGCGCACTTGGGAATTGCAAGCACGGCTCAAAAATGCCTAATTTACATATTTACTCATTTACAAATTTACAAATTGTTTCATGCAGATTCGTGTTGGGGTACTGACCGCCCCGCATATAGACTATGAGCAACAAGAACACGGGTTCTTGTTGCGTAATGTGCGTATCGGTATCGGTTTCCATTGGGACAGGCACGAAGACCAAGCGTTCGAGGGGCGGCTCGAGATACTGCAGAATGCGGACGGCACACAGACTGCCGTCAATGTGTTGGATTTAGAGGACTACCTCACTTCGGTCATTTCCTCCGAGATGTCGGCGGATAGCCCGCTCGAATTGCTCAAGGCACATGCCGTCATCTCCCGCAGTTGGGCAATGAACATTCTGTTGGGGCATAATCGTACGGGGCATACGGGCTACGATGTCTGTGGCGATGACCACTGCCAGCGTTACGAGGGCACTCTCCGCCGCAATCCCCGTGCCGTAGAGGCGGTGCAGGCGACACGAGGGCAGGTGCTGACCTACGATGGCGAGATATGCGACACCCGCTACCACAAGTGCTGTGGCGGGAAGACGGAGCGGTTCGCCACCTGCTGGGAAGATATTGAGGTTCCCTATCTTACGCCGGTGGATTGCCCCTATTGCGGTCGGGCAGTGGGCAATACGCGTTTGTTGCGTCTGGTGCTAAACAACTACGACCAAGAGACGCAGGACTTTCACGATTGGGAAGTGCGCTATACGCAGGCGGAGTTGGCGGAGATTATTCGTACCAAGTCGGGCAAGGACTTTGGCGAGATAGTTGCTTTGCGCCCTTTGTTGCGAGGTGCGAGTGGGCGTATCTACTCGCTTGAGATAGTCGGCACCAAGCGGACAGAGACAATAGGCAAGGAACTCACCATTCGCTATTGGCTCAGCCGCAGTTGCCTCTACTCCTCGTGGTTTAAGGTAGAAAATATCTACGATAGTGCAGAGCCGGTTGAGCGGGGTAGGGAGCAGTCCTCTCTAATGCAACCCTCTATACCCACTGTGTTTGTCTTGCGCGGGCATGGATGGGGGCATGGGGTAGGTTTGTGTCAGATTGGTGCAGCCGAGATGGCGGCAGAAGGCGCATCGTACGAAGCGATATTGACGCACTACTACCCGCATACGACGATTCAAACTCGCTAAACGATTTCTTTTTTCCTCTTCCCAAAATATATACAATATATATATGTATATTGGGATGTGCGTTGTTACTCACTTGTAGAGACGGTATTTTATATCGTCTCTTTTTGTTGTTCCTATATATTAGGTATTGCCTATTTGGTCATATTTGGTTTCATTTTTTATGTATTTGTTTCAAAAAACTTTCTGTTTCAAAAAACTTTCTGCCGTCGTATCGAATCTATTATTGTTCCTTGCTTTGCCTATTTGTCCATATTTGGTCTCATTTTTCAGGTATTTGTTTCCCTAAAAACGCCCACCCACAAAAAAATCCTCCACTTTGTCCTGTCCCATTCCATATATATAACGCAATGTTTAATCAATGTTCCAATATTAATGCGCTAAGATAAAAGTGACTAATTTTAGGGGGGGGTATTGGTTAAATGAAACAAATGCCGTAACTTTGCAACATAAAATACTGTAATAAGCATTAAAAAGCCGCATGTTGTGGTGCGTTTTTTATGTGGAAAACAGGGGTACATTTGGATCTAATTTATTGATTTTCATACGAAACAAATTCAAGTTAACTAACAATGAAAAAGAGTTTATTATCCGTGTTGGCCGTGGCAGCGGGGCTGCTGATGGCTACATCTTGCTCCAACGAGCGAGAAGAAGTACAGACCGAAGGCG
>CAVKVE010000088.1:0-9743 GCA_963659655.1 Bacteroidaceae bacterium
CAACACCCACGCCTCATTGCGCACCGGCGTCATTACTATTAGAAGAGGAGTATTCTGTGACATAAACAAAATTTCTCTATAGCATTTATCCAATATTCCTTATGTTCCACATTGCATTTGTATGTATTCGACAAAAACATCCAAACATTTCCACAACAAAAAGGAAATACACACTTATTTTCTGTCATTAAACCATAACATCATTCGCAGTAAAACAAAAGAAATTGGCCCATGAAAATACATCGTATAGCGTTTTTGTTGATACTTTTGTGTAACTATTCTTTGCCGGTGTTCAACTGCATCCTTATAGTTTCCGTCTGCAATGGCACATTTTAACATGGTATACTCATACCCATCTTCTATATCTTCTTTCGTGCACGCATATTGCTCCGGGAATTCTTTCTTAATAAGCAAACGATTTACTCTATACCACTCTGCATACATCCGCTTAATTTTTGTTGAACGGCTATTAGACAATCCACCTTCATGCTTTCTATACACGCTGCACACTTCATTCAATAAGGCAAAGCCGTAAAGCGAAGCCAACAGTGCTTCCAAAGAGTAATCTCCCAATGCACATTCTATTCGGTTCTTGACAACAGAGTTATATCTAAACAAAAGCGTATTCGTACTTGCTACAGGACCATATACTGCAACTTCTATCACATTTCCATATAATACCCAATTACCTTCTTTTCCTATTGGTTTGCTTAAAATCTCATCACTTACATTTTGTTGCTTTACATTAGGAATTACACGACATTGAGTTCCTACAAATCCATACTCCGGATGTGTTTCGAGAAAGTCCACTTGTTTTTGCAGTTTCTTCGGGTCGGTCCAATAGTCATCCCCTTCGCAGAGTGCTATATACTTTGCCTCAGTGGCATCCACAGCCTCGTTCATCACCTTCGAGAGTGTCCCTCGTGAGTACTGATTTTCCGTCTCGTAATACGGCTTTATTATATCGGGATACTTCGCCGCATATTCACGGATAATATCTGCCGACTTGTCCGTCGAGGCATCATCATGTACAATGGCAACAAACGGAAAATCCGTCTGCTGCATCACAAAGCCGTCGAGGCATTCCCGTAAATACGGCTCATGGTTATATACCGTGCATTTTATGGCAACAAGAGGTGTAGACATGGTATCATTCTAAAATAGGTAAGAATAATCAAACTGTCGCAGTATATCTATATCAGCGTAGGCACAGCGTCTGTTTTGTGATAGGCAATCAGTCCTTGTATCGGGTCTTGCATTATCTGCCCAATCTTCAATCCATGGTCTTGCATCGCCTTTTCCAGCATGGAGCGATAGAAATACGCTATTGAGCCAACAAACGAGACCGGCAATGTTCCTTTCTCGCTATCACTCGTATAATACTGCAGCACATTGCGCTCTATAAACGAGCAGAAATGCCGATAGACTAATTCTTGTATTCGTGGTTCGTCAATGTTCTCTGCACAGAATCGGGAAATCCCGGCAAGCCATCGGTTGGGCATCGGCATTCGATACACATGCTCAATAATATCCGCTTGTGTCAGTTGGTATTGTTTCAAGAACCGCTCTTTTAGGTCCTCGCCCAATTGATTTTTCAGTAGGTCACTCACCAATCGTCGCCCAAGGACGGCTCCCGACCCTTCATCGCCTAATATGAATCCCAGTGCAGGCACACCCCACTCTATCTCTTGCCCGTTGTATAGACACGAGTTTGAGCCGGTTCCTAATATACAGGCCACGCCTCTCTGTTTTCCCAATAGTCCTCTTGCCGCTCCCACCATATCCGATGCCACATACACCTCTGCCTTACGAAACACACGCGTTATGGCCTCTTTCACACTATCTATTTTTGTCGGAATACATCCCGCACCATAGAAAAACACATTCGTTATCGTGCCTGCCCATAGCTGTTTTGCCATTTGTGGTAGCAGCTTGTCAGATAGAATAGCACCCATTTCCTCTATGGTTTGGAATAGTGGGTTCACCCCTTCGGTGTAGTATTCCGATGTATGCCCATTGGCAGCCATAAGGCACCAATGGGCTTTTGTTGAGCCGGAATCAGCAATCAGTATCATATTTCTTACTTATTCGTGCTTCGAGTTACGGTAGCCTGCTTCTACAGCGGCTTTGTTGGTGGCGACTATTGCCTCTCCTTTGCGTTGGAACACACGCTCTACACCGGCCACCATCTTGTCGTGGTCTATTCCGAGCATCGGTATTGCGGCACCCAGCAGCACCATATTCGCAGCCTGTGCAGGAGCTCCAGCCTCTTTGGCAAGTGCATCCACATCCAATAGCACATGGTTTTTATATGCCCGTATATGTCCCAATACTTCCTCAATATCGGGGTAATTAGGTATATTCACAAAGGGTACGGATGAGGTTACAATCCACCCGTCCGGCTTCAAATACTCCACATACCGCAGTGCCTCCATCGGCTCCAGCGAGATAATGATATCTGCGCCACCTTTGGCTATCAGGTCCGAGTGTATCGGTTCACTCGATAGGCGCAAGTTCGATTGCACATCGCCTCCTCGTTGGCTCATGCCGTGTACTTCAGCTTGTTTTAGATAGAGTCCTTCTGCTAAGGCAGCTTCGCCTATTACTGTCGCTATCGAGAGAATACCTTGTCCTCCCACACCGGCTAAAATAATATCTTTTTTCATATTGTATTCGTTTTATGGGACTTCTATAAATTGCTTTGTAGTGATTTTTGGAATTTTGGATAGCAGATACTTGGTTGGAACGAAGGAGCAATGTGGGCATTGTGACTGAGTGAGAATCAAGTAGATGCAGCCAAAAAACAAAAAGCGCACAAAAATGTTTAGAGTCCTGAATTTATTAAATTGTTATTAAATGGGGAATTTATAGAAGTCCCATTTATAAGATTCTACTTTTTTGCTTTTAGATGACGCTTCAGTGTCTGTATGCACTCACGGCGAGCAATCACTACCGATACGCCTGCATAGTCAACCTCTTCGCGTAGCACTTGTTTTATCTCGTCCATGTTTTTGGGCAGTGGCACCACGACACGCACATGTTCTTTTTCCACGCCGAGTCCGTAGCATATCTGCTCTATACGCCCCGTACCTGCCGAGTCTTGTCCTCCCGTCATTCCGGTTGTCAGGTTGTCCGAAATCAGCACAACCACATTCGCATGGCTATTCACACAGTCAAGCAATCCGGTCATTCCCGAGTGCGTAAAAGTAGAGTCGCCTATCACGGCTATCGCGGGGTGCTGCCCTGCATCGGCTGCGCCTTTCGCCATAGTGATCGAAGCTCCCATTTCCACACAGGCATGGATAGCGTGGAATGGCGAGAGAGCACCCAGCGTGTAGCAGCCTATATCGCCAAATATTCGTGGTTCTTTGTATTCTATTGCCACCTCGTTGAGGGCAGTATATACATCCCGATGCCCACAGCCTTGGCAGAGTGCGGGTGGTCGATTAACAACCATTGGGTCAGCCTCACGAGTAGGCAACGCCTCCATTCCGAGTGCCAAACGCACACTGTCTGGAGTCAGCTCTCCCATGCGTGGCAGGTCGCCTGTCAGTCTGCCTTTTATGGTAATGTTTGATGGTACAAGTCCCCGAATAAGCTCTTCTATTATCGGCTGTCCCTCTTCGATGACCAATATCTCTTTGGCTCCATCCTGTACCATCTTTTCTATCAGTGCTGCAGGGAGCGGGTATTGCGCCACTTTCAGTATCGAGCATCCTTCCTCCGCGCGATAGTTCTCCATCAGGTAGTTATAGGCTATACCGGTTGCCACGATTGCCTTTTCCGGATGGGTACCTTTGCTATAGGCGTTGTAGGGCGATAGATTGCTTTCCGTCACAAAAGTAGGCTGTGCTGCCACTAATTCCGCATAGTTTTTCTTGGCAAATGCCGGCAGCAGAATAAAGTGATGCACATCTTTCGGCAGCGACTGTGCATTTTGTTTGGGCTGTCCGTCTGTGGTATTCACCACAGCGCGAGAGTGTGCCATACGGGTCGTCACACGCAGTAGAATCGGTGTTTTTAGACGCTCCGATAGTGCAAACGCAGCCTGCGTCATATCGTATGCCTCTTGTTGGTTGCTCGGCTCAAAGCACGGTATCATAGCAAATTTCGCATAGAAACGGCTGTCCTGCTCGTTCTGCGATGAGTGCATCGAAGGGTCATCGGCAGCCACTACCACCAGTCCGCCATTTACACCGGTTATTGCAGCATTCATAAAGGCATCCGCACACACATTCATCCCCACATGCTTCATACATACCAATGCACGCTTGCCCATATACGACATACCGAGTGCCGCCTCCATAGCCGTTTTCTCGTTGGTTGCCCAGCGGCAGAATATCGACGGCTGTGCGGCTTTCGCTTCGTGAAGTTGGATATACTCCGTAATCTCTGTCGAGGGTGTACCCGGGTAGGCATACACTCCGCTCAGTCCGGCATCAATGGCGCCTTGCGCTATCGCCTCATCGCCCAAAAGTAAATGTTTCATACTAGTATAATTTAGAAGGGTTATTGGATTATCATTTATCGGCTTTCACCTGCTTCGTTTCCGCTATTTTTTTTCCGGTTGCAGTATCGTTCGTATCGACTTGCCCACATTGATCAAGTGGTCGGCAATACGCTCCGAGTCGCTCGCAAACTCCAGATACTCAGCACCTACCACAGGCGTGTATTCATCGCGCGACAGACGCTCCACATTCTTGTCCGCCATCTTGTCGGTCAGCGTATCCACGATGTCCTCCATCTTGTTTGCCTCGTTCAGTGCATCCATGCTCACTTCCATGTAGGCTTTCATCACATTCTGATAAACAGAGAATACCCCCTCGCGCACTTCCTCTATTTCCTCTTTTATCTGCTCCGAGAAAGTGGCTTTGTGGTCACGCAGTACCTCGGCGTATTCGATGATGTTCGTAGCGTAGTCCCCCACCCGTTCAAGGTCGCCGATGCAGCGTATCATCGACGATAGAAACTTGTGGTCCACCTCGTTCAGCGGTTTCGAGTTCAGCCGCACCACATATTGTATCAGGTAGTTGTTCAGGTAGTTCAGTTGTGCCTCGTTGCGGTCAAACTCATCTTTCTGCCGAAAGTCGAGCGACGAAATCATATACACCGCAATATCGTAGTTGTGCATCGCCACAGCCGCCATGTGCTCTATCTCCAATTTCACCTGACGCACGGCAATTATCGGCGTGCGCATCATCTTGTCGTCCACAAAGTAGAAGTGCGGTTTCGCTGCCTGCCCTTCCTCTTCGGTCAGTTTGTCCGGTATCATCCAGCACACCGTCTTCACCAGCAGATTGGTCAGCGGCAGAATGATTATCACCGTCGTACAGTTGAATATAGTATGGAACATCGCCAGTTGCAACTGCGGTGCCGATGGGAACATACGCTCAAATATGATTCCGAAGTCCAAATCCCCGCTTGTCACGAGATACATCACCCCGGCGGCAAACATGAACATAATCACACCGAAGCAGTTGAATATCAAGTGCATCAGTGCTGTTCGCTTGGCGTTCTTTCCACTCGTCATACCGGCAATGATTGCCACCACGCACGAACCGATGTTCGAGCCGAGTGTCAGGTAGATACCTTGGTTCAGCGATATAAGTCCCGTCACCACCATCGTTATTGCCACTGAGGTCATCACCGATGATGACTGAATGACAGCGGTAAATATAGCCCCTATCAGCACCAATAGTATGGGGTTGCTTATCGAGGCGAGGAACAGTTTCACAGCATCCATTTCCGCAAACTCCTCCATCGAGTCCGACATCATGCTCAGTCCGACAAACAGCATACCGAATCCCGTCAGTATTCCGCCTATGGTCTTCCACATATCCCGTTTGCTGAATAGTGACATAAAAGCGCCCACTCCGGCAAAGGCGGCAAATATAGCCGTTGTTGATAGTCCGCCTTCCGACGACAGACCGAGTGCCACAATCTGTGCCGTTACGGTTGTACCGATATTTGCTCCGTAGATTATCGTAGCCGCTTGTGCGAGCGACATGATTCCCACATTCACAAAGCCTATCACCATCACGGTGGTGGCTCCCGAAGACTGAATGGCGGCAGTGCTGAGCGTACCGATTGCCACGCCAATCATCTTGTTGTTGCCCACTTTCGAGAACAGGGCTTTCAGGTGCTCACTGCTTGCCGACTCCAAGTTGCTTGACATCATTTGGCAAGCCACAAGGAATATACCGATACCGGCAATAAGCATTAAGATAGCAGAGATTGCTGTAATAATCATAAGTAAAATGTTATCTTATAATGAGTTCTATTTGTTTAGTCTAAATTTTCGTTGTCTTCGCCACGCTCGTTGTCTTTGCTTCGCGTAGTTTTCGTTGTCTTCGCCACGCTCGTATTTTGCGTAGTTTATGTGGTCTGCACTAACACGCCGATGCTCGGCATATTAATTATTAATTGTTACTTGTTAATTAATCACGCCCCGGTATGTTAATTGTTAATTGTTAACTGTTAATTGAATCAGGGCATGATTGCGGAAGCCGTCAATGTATATCTCCAGCGGTTCCTTCATCCGCACATGGCGCACATAGTCTGTCTCTTCCACCGCTGCCATTTGGTCGAGTACTCCGTCGTTGAGTACATCGCCCGTTCTTGCAAACGGATTGACATTCACATATCCCACATTGAACGAGGTCATGTTTTGGAAGAAGTGCGACCCTTGGCTCGGGTCTACTTGGAACGATGGCAGACTGCATTCCACCAGCACTTTTGCCTCGCTGATATCGCTCCATTGCACGGGCAGTCCTAATGTCGGTATCTGCGACCCGATACGCCCGAACGCCACCAGCACATAGCCTTTCCCCTCTTGCCGCATACGAGTGTTCCATTGCCGCAGTGTTTCCGCCATTTCCTGTGTCCGCAGCACATCAAATGCCTCCCTCCGCAGGTAAATTATGTCCCGCACGCCTTCCACTCGCCCAACGCCTAACGCACTGTCCGACAGCACAATCGGATCCGATTGGTCGATGTGCTCCCAATCCACTTGTGCCGTCAGTCCGTCTGCCGAAATCGGTCGTATCTGCAGCACATTGAATAGCGCAGGCTCATGCAGCAGGTTGGCGGCAAACTCTATCTCCACGGGGCATTTTATCTCCTCTGCCGCTATCCGCAGCAGTGTTGCGAGAATATCCGCCAGCGGGAATGTGTTATATTTCAGTATCGGTGCAAAAGTCACGCACCGCATTCCTTGTCCGAAGCACGAATCCACCATGCGTTGGTTCTCGTAGTCGTAGGTCGACGCCACTTTTCTGAGCGAGGCAAACCCTTCGCAGTCGCTTATCGACAGCCGGCAGAGGTTCACCGCATCGTCTATCGAGGTCTTGAATCGTTCGGGAGCGAGGTCGAGTGCGAGCATTGCCTGTTGCGTCTCCCGCATGGCAAGGTCGGGCGTCGAGGTCTGTATCACATGTTTCGGATAGCGTGGCGAGAAGCGCAGCACCTGCCCTCCGTCCACTACCATTTTGCCTAATCCGTAGGCCAGTTTCACGATGCCGTCTTCGGGTTTCTCGTAGCCAACGGGGTAGAAGTTGATGCTCCGTGCCACGCCACTCAGTGTCGGGAAGTAGTAGTTCCCTTCCTGTTCGCCGCACACTTCTTGCACCACTATTGCCATTTTCTCCTCCGACAGCACATTCGCCGTCGAGGTGATATACCCTCTCGAGGCGGAAAAGTACACCGATGCGTACACCGATTTCACCGCCTTGCTCAGCAGCCGCAATTGTTGGTCTTCGTTCTCCGTGTGCGGTATCATGTAGGTCGAATACACGCCCGCAAACGGCTGATAGTAGGAGTCCTCCAACTTGCTCGACGAGCGCACAGCAAGCGGTCGGTGCGTCACACGAATAAACCGTCTGAGTGCCTCCGTCAGGTCTTGCGGCAGCGTCGAGGCGACAAACTCCGACAGTATCTCTTCGTCGGAGATATCCGAGTTTATCACATATTGCAGCCCGTTGTCGTGTATAAAGGTGTCGAACGAGTCGGTCGTTATCACCATCGTTCTCGGCACCAGCACCCGCACATTCTCCCACTTGTTGTAGAGGTCGTACTTCTGCAGTATGTGGTTCAGGAACGCCAATCCCCGCCCTTTTCCGCCGAGTGCCCCTGTGCCGTATCGGGCGAACCATATCGTGTCGTTGTAGGTGTCGGGATGGTATTTTGCCACCACGCCGAGTGCTTGGTTGATTCGATAGTCGTGAATCGTCTTTATGTTGATGGCGCGTATGTTCTCTATGTCGCTGTCGTCCTTTATTTTCAGCGGGCTGACCCGTTTTCCTACCTCGAATAGTCCTCTCGCAAACAGCCACTTGCTCAGATAGTTGTTGTCCGACAGCCGCCGAAAAGCCTGTGCCGATATGGTCGAGATGATATGTTCAAAGCCTTCGAGGTCGTTGGCGCGCGCTATCTCCTCGCCGGTATTCGGGTCTATGGCCACAAAGTCGCCGAACCCGAACTCCCGCCCGATATATTCGCTCAACTCTTGGGTCAGCGTCTTCGACTTTTTCACGATGAATCCCACCCGCAGTTGTTGCGCAATGGTTCGCATCGACTCTTGCGACGACTGCAGCAGGAACGGCATCGTCGGATTGTCCTTTCGTATGAGCCGACAGAGGTCTACTCCGGCGTCTAATTTCTCTTGTTCCGAGCAGTCCCCACGGTGCACCACAAACCCGATGTCGGAGATAACGCCGATGATATTGTCTCTGTATCGGGAATACAGTGCCAGTGCATCGTCGTAGCAGGTAGCCATCAGCACTTTCGGGCGTGCCCGTTTGCGTCGCAACTGCTGTTTCTCGTTGAGCGCATCGCGGATGGCTATGTTGTTCTGTTGTAGAATCAGTTTGTAGAGCAGGGGCAGATAGGTGGAGTAGTAGCGTACGGAGTCCTCCACCAAAATAATTGCTCGAACCCCTTCTTCAAGAATGTCGTGTTCGGCATTCATACGGTCTTCGAGCAATTTAATAATGGCTATGATTAGGTCTGCGGAGTTGTTCCAGCAGAAGAAATAGTCTATGTCCGGCTGATTTTGGTATTGGATATGGCTGAATACTTCTTTCGAGAAAGACGAGAGCAGTACGATAGGCGTGTCGGCTGAGAGTTGTTTCATGCGGTGTGCGAAGTCGAACACGCCCTCGATACCGACATTATATACGGTAATCACAAGGTCGTAGTGTTCGCCCTCTTCCACACGCCTAAGGGCATCGTCGGTTGTCTCTGCACGGATAATGGCAGGCGGGTTACTCAGGTTGAGTTCGGCATATTCTTCGGCTATTTGCACATCGATATGCCCGTCTTCTTCCAGCGCAAAACTATCGTAATTGTTGCACACAAGCAGGATACGCCGTATCCTTCTTGCCATGAGTGATGTATAGTCTCCGCTCTCCATGCGTTTATGTAATTAGCGCACAAAGGTACGCTTTTTTTTTGGTTCTCACAACCCCACCCCCTTAATGTTCCCACAACCCAAACACAATCAGCCCATTACCCCAACATACTCAGTCTATTACCCCAACACAATCAACCTATTCCCCCAACACAATCAACCTATTCCCCCAACCTACTCAGCCTATTAAAATCCCCGCCGCTCCTCACTCTCTCCTATTCATTATCCTTTTTTAATTCATACATTTTCCACTCCTCCATTTGTTCAAATGCAGAAAAAGTAGTATCTTTGCCGTGTCAATCTTGAACTATAACCGAAGCATTACCGAAGCATTACC
>CAVKVE010000089.1:0-9713 GCA_963659655.1 Bacteroidaceae bacterium
AGACCTCAAAGAATCAAATGAAGCGAACGAAAGTTCACGCTTTTTTTGTGTATACAAACCGCTCAAAACTAATCTTTCTATTTCATGCGCAATAAAGCATTTTTGATAATAATTTTCATTTCACACACAATCCCACTATTATCAGCAAGTTATCGAACTGGGATGTACAGAAATATCAATTATTTCTCTGTTAGTGGCGGCATTGGTTATGGCACCCTTTTAGAAAACATCCCTGACTTAAACACGCATGGAAGTCTCGGCGGCTTCCTTTCTTTCGGATACGAATTGCGTGTGTCGAATTTTTGGTTAAATACAGGTATTGAATGTCAATACATCCGTTCTTCATCCTCCTTTAATATCTCGGGATTTGATAGAAATGTTTATGACACACAGGGAAAACAAATCCTATATCATTACGATTTTGACAAATCCATTGACACTCAACAATTCGCTTATGCAAACATTCCTCTATTAATGGGATGGCACTATGTTGGTTTCTACATTGGAGCAGGAGCAAAAATCGGCTATTGCATTTCAGCCACTGAAAATAGCAAATTACAATATTCCACTACAGGAACTTACTTTCAATATATCGAAGATTTTTCAAAAATGGATGACCATTACTATAGTACATATAATGTTTCCACTACCGAGAAATTAAACAATAAAATAAAAGTATCTCTTGTCGGAGAAGTCGGTTATGATTTTTTAGCATGGGCAAGACAAGCGAACAACACAGAACATCATGGGCTGAAAGTTGGAGCATATATTGAATACGGACTCAACAATATAATATCCTCGCCAACCGAAAAACCTCTATATACAATTAACGACGCAAATGCCAGTATACTAACTATAACCCCATTTTACAATGCTCGTTCCATAAATGCATACCGCGTCATTCCATTATTCGCAGGCATTCGGATATCATGGATATTCTGTATTAGGACAAAACATTGCGATTGTAATGTAGGCGAAAATAGAAGAGCATTTTTCAAACGATATAACAACATCTTGCACTAATACACATGAATACTGCCAGAATACATTTATTTATTGTACTTTGCATCTTCACAATCTACAGTTATGCTCAATGCTTTGATATGACTAATCTACAAAGCAATAATGTAACATGCACAACAGGTAGCGTTAGTAATCCTTATGCTTCCATAGGCGTAGTATCCGGACGTCATACAATAATGGCTAATACTAGTGCTTACGATAACAATGTCCCGCAATTACTTACCATTCCGACAGGAGAAACTAATTCTATCAGGCTTGGAAACGACCAAACCGGAGCACAAGCGGAAAGTATCACTTTTCTTCACTCTGTAGATTCAAAAAATCCCATTCTTTTACTCAAATATGCAGCAGTTATGGAAAATCCGGGACATGATAGTGCCGGGCAACCTCGCCTACGCCTAGAGATTCTAAATGGCAGCGAAGCACTTATTGACCCAGACTGTACATCTTTTGATTTTATTTCCAGTACGGACTTAGGATGGAACTCACTACATAGTGGCAGTCTCTTATGGAAAGATTGGACTTGTATAGGCGTGGATCTTTCATCATACATAGGTCAAACAATAAAAATACGGCTCACTAACTATGATTGTGCATATAGTGGACATTATGGTTATGCATATTTTCATTTAAGTTGTGCCCAAAAACAAATTAAGTCAGCGGCGTGTGGAAATGTTTCTTCCGTAACATTTTCTGCTCCTTTAGGTTTTAATTACTATTGGTACACATTGTCGGGTAGTACTAAAATATCCAAAGGCACAGGACAGACCCTAACTGTACCAATGGATGGAACGACATACTATTGTGATATATCACAAATCGGGAAAGACGAATGCTCCTACACGACAAGTGTGATTGCTCAGCCACGCTACCCGATTGCTGATTTTTCAATTCAACAGATACAAGGATGCGCTGACACATTGTATCTAAATAATCTCAGCGGTGTTTCTGTAGATGGTGTTCATAAGAATACGCCTATAGAAGAATGTGATGAAGCCATTTGGGATTTAGGTGATGGAAGAACGATAGACACCTACCAATTGTTGGGCACTCCCATCACCTATGCAAATGCAGGGAAATACACAATCACGCTTACTGTACGACTTAAAAATGGAGATTGCAGTGCTTCTATCTCGAAAGAAGTAATCGTGCGGGGGACAAATGACAAGCACATCGGATATCTATATGCAACTATATGCGAGAATAGTTTTTATCGATTCGATGGGAAAAACATATCCCATACAGGAACATACACACAGCACACCCTGACCCCATATGGTTGTGATAGCACAACTATATTATACTTAACAGCCAATCCCTCTTCAGAATACATAGATACTCTCTACCTATGCAAAAATGAATCTTATAGCTTTCATGGGCAAACTATTACTCATGCAGGTACATACTATGCCAACTATAAGAATAGATTTGGATGTGATAGTGTATATAAACTTGTAGTACGAGAGGTGCCTACCTATTATCACGAAGAAAGTGCGACTATTTGTGACAATGAGGTATACAATTTTAATGGAAGATTATTACAACAATCTGGCATCTACATAGATAGTGCACAAAGTGTATATGGGTGTGATTCTGTAGTAAAACTTACGCTACAAGTATATCCGACTTATCTTTTCGATAGTTACATAGAGACATGCCATGATGATACATTTACATTCCGCAACCAACTAATTGACCGCCCTGGTATCTTCTACGATTCGCTACTGACGCATCATGGCTGCGATTCCATATATCGCTTCACATACAACAAAACTCCTATTTTTCAATTTGATACAGAGGCGACAATACTTCAAGGCGAAACTTATTTATTCCAAGGGAAACAGTTTACCGATTCAGGGTTACATATTATAACATACAGAACAGTATCCGGCTGCGACAGTGTATATCGACTAAAGTTGCATGTCCTTCCTAAATACTTTTTCGAAGAAACTGCGACAATCTGTGATACAATGCCATACCATTGGCGGAATCATTCTCTCTATGAAACAGGAATATACTATGATTCATTGCGCACTATTGCCGGTCATGATTCTATCTACATGTTGGATTTGACTGTCAATAAGAGTTACCTTATTCCTCTGTATGTAGAGACCTGCGAGGGGCAATCATTTGATTTCCGCGGAAAAACAGTAACACAAAAAGGTGTTTACTATGATTCATTATACACACGCCAAGGCTGTGACTCTGTATTCAAGTTAATCTATAATATAACCCCCACATACCATTTTTACGACACTGCCTATTTTTGTCTAAACTCCACATATAATTTTAGGGGTAAAAAACTGTCGTATCCTGGCATATACTACGATACTCTAAAAACAGTATCCGGATGTGATAGTATCTTTGAATTACGATTGTATAGTTATACCAGCTTTATGCAGTACGACTCTGCAACAATCTGCGAGAACGAACCTTATTTATGGCGCGGGCGTCAATTAAATGTTCCCGGAGTTTATGCGGATACATTTCAAACCGCAAATGGATGCGATTCCATCTTTATGCTGAAATTAAAAACGATACCGACATATTTTAGCAATAGGTATATTACCTTATGCCCTAATGAAATCTTCAACATAAAAGGGCATCCATTAACAGCACCCACCATTTATTATGACACAATTATTTCTTCTGTCGGTTGTGATTCTATTATACGATATGTTGTCGCTAACAATCCTGACTTTATCCACGAAAAAACAGTTACAATATGTCCCTCTGATACATACAACTTTCGGGGGAAAATCGTGTCCATACCGGGAACATACATTGACACTTTGCATACAGGTATGGGGTGTGACAGCATATATCGGCTAATTCTAAAACATTATCCATTATATGAATTTGTGCAAACCGATACTATTCACTGTACGAACCAACCTTATTTATGGAGGGGGCACGAATATGATAAGACTGGTGTTTATTACGATTCACTTGTAGCAGTAAACGGTTGCGATAGCGTGTACACTCTCAAATTAACCATCCATAATTCATACACATTTACCACGGAAGATACTGTTTGTAGCATTTATCCTTATACTTTTAGGGGGAAAACATATACCTCGACTGGTATATACTATGATTCTCTAACGACCATATCCGGATGTGATAGTATTTATAAGTTGATTCTACATGTGGAGGAGACATTAAGAGATACCTTATACGATTCTATTTGTTATGGAGACACACTCCATTTTTCAACGCTATTACTCTCTAAATCGGGGCGATACATAGACACCTTGTGCATACCACAACAAGCCAAGTGCAAAATATCCGTATTGTATTTAGATGTGCTATTCCCCACCGAAATATACTATGCACACCTTAATGACATCTGTGCAGATGACTCTACCTATGAGATATCGTTCAAATACAAAGGTTCAAAACCACTAACATACAACCTGATATATGATTTGAATGCACAGAAACAAGGGTTTCAAAATGTTTATGATGAAGAATTTAATAATGCTGTTATTGGTATAATACCACAATACCCACACGATGCATACATCCGACCAGATAAATACTTGGTTCGTTTAGAATTTGATAACGGAGCATGTCTACCTGCAAACTATGGCGTTGATATTCCTTTTATCGTTCGGTATCCATCATGGATTATAGAACAGAACTGGAACAATGTAGTAGCAACACTAAACACTCTATACAATGGCGGATATGAATTTAGCAACTACGAATGGTATATAAATGATAGAAAAGTAGACTATGCAGTCAGTCCAAACTTGTACCATAAAGATATGCAATTAGGAGACGAGGTTGTGCTTTACCCAACGCGCGTAAATGAAGATTACGCCATACCTACCTGTCCCATAATCATCACAGACAAGCGCAGTGAACTACAATACGATACACCAATACTCGTTTATCCCTCATTAGTTTCGTCTACATGTCCTAAAATCCAGTGTACAACGAATTCTGA
Organism: Bacteroidaceae bacterium; assembly: GCA_963659655.1. Lineage (GTDB taxonomy): Bacteria > Bacteroidota > Bacteroidia > Bacteroidales > Paludibacteraceae > Colicola. Next base: position 4,976 of record CAVKVE010000089.1, read on the forward strand.
TGGGAAATTATACATATACAATGCACATGGAACTCTAATATATTCCGAGATTTATTCTAAAGGAGAAAATAAAGATATTATATTACCATCCATCGTTGGTATGTACTTGTTTGTTTACAAAAACAATAACCAAATAAGTACACAAAAGGTATTGGTCTATTAAAAGTGCGACTAACATCTTATGCTATTATTTTTTCTCATTTCACTATAATCTAACAATCTCCACCGCATTAAGAATCGGTGTACCTACTGTTGCGGAGAAAGAAATGGTAATTCCCTCATTGCCTGCCTCGACGATGTAGGTGCGTTCGATGGCTCGATACTTACCATATTGGGCGGTCAGGTTGATGGTGTCCGAGGATTGCCTTTGTTCTTCCGTAGATTCCATTGACTCACTCATCGGCAGTGAAGACACAATCGATTTTGAGTGCATAGTCGACTGCGAATCCGCGACAGACTGCAAATACGCAATCGGGTTCGGGCTTACCCGAATAGTCATACACCGACCGGCAAAGTGGGTCGATAGGGCTTCGTTGCCGAGGTTGTAAACAGACATCTGTTCTTGGTCTGCGCTCTCTAACTCGGCGAAGTGGAGCACAATGCGATATTTGCCTGCGGGGACATCGGCACGGAAAGACTCTATCCCTACACGCGCCGTCTGATAGAGTGGGTCTTGGTCTGTGCCCACTATATCCACATCGGCGGTAGGTAACTGTCCATACTTGGTCTTCTTGGTAAACGCCTCGCCGCCCACATAGCCCCAACTGCCTTTGGTATACGCCTGCTCGGGCTGCCATACCTGCGCGCTGTCGTCCGTAAAGAAACAACTGCTGCCCATATTCATCCGCAGAGGCATTGCGGTAGGCGTAGGCAACTGCAGGAGTTGTTGCAGCGTATCGGCAGCATGCAGCCCCACGCTGTCGTGCCGCAAAACGGACTGATAGTAGAAATAGGTCAGTTTGCGCTGACGGTCTGCCGTCACCAATCCTTTGCAATTATAATGCGGCAACGCACCCAAGCGTGCCTCGGAGCAGAAATCGTTGTAGTTCCATACCGTGCCGCCCGCAAGGCAATCGCTCGATAGAATAAAGGACAAGTAGTGCTTATGGAACAGCAGAGCATAGTCCATCGAGTAGTCAAACCGTTGCGGGGCAGCCGTACGCAAACGAGGGTCGCAATCTGCTCCGAACTCCGTGAGCAGCAGAGGGGTATGCGGCAACGCCTTATGCACTCGCTCCACGCTCTTATCCATACCCGAGAACATGCCCGAATACCACCCGCTGTAGATATTCAGCCCTACTACATCTGCCGCTTGGGGGAAGCCGTAGCGGCTGTATTCCTTGAAGTTATCGTGCAACACTATCATGGTCGGGCGTGTCGGGTCAAGCGCTTTCAAGTGCGCATTCAGCCGTCGGCAGAGTGCAGCGGCATGCTCGCAGTAGAGGTTGTGGCGGGCAGTGTCGTTCTTAAACGGCGGACGAAGCAGTATCTCGTTGCTATATGCCCATAGCACCACCGAAGCATGGTTGCGGTTCTGCCACACCATCTCGTCTAACATCTCTTCGCAGCGGCGAGCAAAAATCTCGTTTTCGGTAATGGCATTCACGAGCGGTATCTCGACCGAGCAGAGCAAACCAATACTGTCGCAGAGGCGCATGATATTCTCCCCTTGCGGATAGTGCGCCACACGCAGAAAGTTCGCACCTATGGCTTTAATCAATTCAATATCTTTCCGCTGCAACGAGTCGGGCAGTGCATTTCCCAATCCCTTATAACACTGATGACGGCTCGTTCCTATCAACTTGGTGTGTATGCCATTGAGATAGAACATACCGTCCTCGCCAAAAGCATACCACCGCAATCCGAAACGCTCTTGCACTTGGTCTAACAGATGCCCGTGTTTGTCAAGCAGGCTGCACTCAACGGTATAGAGATTCGGTGCGTCGGGTGACCAAAGCGCCGGCGTAGGGATAGTCAGTTCTGCCTGTGCCACTCCATTTCGCACAGACACACGAATGCTCTTCTCATACCCGTGCCCACGGACAACAAACTGCACGCTGCGGGCATTCTTCATTGCCTTGTCCGCACCCTCTATGCGTGCCTCTACCTGCACCGAGGCTTGCTCTGCCGACACCTTGGGCGTCGTGATATACACTCCTCGAGTAGCAAAGTGGGTAGTCGCAAAGTGGGCAGGAGCAGTCGCCGTAAGTATCACATCTCGGTACAGCCCGCCAAAGAAAGTAAAGTCCGCCGAGAGCGAGGGTATATTCTCATTGTAACGATTGCTTACCACGATACGCACCGTATTCCACTGCCCCGTACGGCAATAGGGTGTTACATCAAAAGCAAACGCCGTATAGCCGCCTGCATGGTAACCAACCGAGTCGCCATTGATAGAAAGCCACGCTTCTTGGTTAGCCGCACCGCACGAGAGCGTGAAGCACTTGCCTGCAAGCGAAGCGGGAATAAAGACCGAGTCGGTATAGGTATAGCAACGGCGGCTGTAGCCGGGTGTTTCGTCTACAGCGTCCTGCGCATTCCAAGTATGTCGTTCAAAAAGCAGGCACTCGCTCCGCTGCCCCATGATATGCCAAGGCTGCGCAGCGAACAAAGAGAGTGTAGAGAAAAGCAGTCCGAGAAGAAAAATAGAATGTTTTGTTTTCATAGGTATCGAAAGTTGTAGCCCTCGCAAGAGGGACATTGCATATAGCGTACGCTGTCGCAGCATACAACAGCCGTATGCGTAAAAATCAGCGTGCAAAGATACCTAATTTATTGTATATCTACCGGCTCGGCAAAAGGATTTGTTGTTTTGTTCTATTTTTTTGGACGATAGTCGTATAATCCCGCGCACGACGACACATTGTGCCGTCGTGCATGGGATGTTGTTTTCGTAGTGAAGGTAACACTTTACGAGTACAGCCTACCGACAATGTAATTCACCAACCGTTTGGGGAGCAGCCAATCTAACACGGCAAATAGCCGATATATTGCCCCGCCGATATATTGCGGGCGGGGATGGCGTGCCGTGGCAATCCGATAGAAATCCCGTGCCATCTGCTCGGGAGTCATGCCGCTGCGTTCGTCTTTCTCCATAGCGGCTACGGCCTTGTGGGCGTGTTGATAGACCTGTTCGCCCTGTTCGCTCTTGTGGCGTGCGTCAGTGAAGCCTGTGCGCACATCGCCCGGCATCAGTACACTGACCGAGATACCAAATGTCCGCACCTCATTCTGCAGTGCCAGCGCCAATGCATTGATTGCCGCCTTGCTTGCCGAGTAGAAACTTTGATAGGGAATACTCAGGAATGCCGCCACACTGCTCGTGAATATGATGCGTCCTTGCTGCTGCCGACGCAACTGCGGCAACACGGCTTTTACGGTATTGAGTGCGCCGAAGAAATTCACATCGAACTGTCGCTTGGCTTCCTCGGTAGCGGTAAACTCAATTGCCCCCGATATACCAAAGCCTGCGTTGGCGATGACCACATCGATATGGTCGGTCTGTGCCAGCACCATTGCCACCGCTTCGCGAACGCTATCTTCGTTGCATACATCGCAGTATAGGTGCGTGATATGCGGTTCACTTTTTCCGCTGCGGCTCAGTTCAAACACTTGCCACCCTTGCCGAGCGAATAGCAAGCAAGTAGCGCGCCCGATACCCGACGAACCGCCGGTAAGTACTAAAGTCTTCATCTGTTTTTTTGTGATGGAATTGCCAATCAATTCCTAACGAATTTTGAAATACGAATAGAAGAACGAGCGGATTAAATACGCCTCTACAGCACCATAACCAATGTCCCTGCCAGCAATAGCACGCAGCCGACAATGGTTTTCCAAGTGCAGGCTTCGCCCAAGAACAGCACGGCAAAGACCAGCGTCAGCACCAGGCTGCACTTGTCGATGGGCACCACCTTGCTCACATCGCCCACCTTGATGGCGTAGAAATAGCACAGCCACGACGCTCCCGTCGCCAAGCCGGATAAGATAAGGAATAGCCAACTGCGGGGCGAGATATGGTGTATCGCCACCGATAGGCTCTCCGTGGGGTGTCCGTAGTGATAGGTCACAAACACCACCACCCACGCCATCACCACTACCACAATGGTACGAATAGCCGTTGCCAGATTGCTGTTCACGCCGTCGATACCAATCTTCGCCAGTATCGACGTAGCCGCTGCAAACACCGCCGATAAGACGGCAAAAAGAATACCTTTCATAGATGTTAGACCATTTGCGCACTGTCAGGAAGTTTCCTATGCCGCAAGCGGCAAGAAAAATAGAAGAAACTTGTTTTTCTCCATTTTTCGTGAGCGATAGCGAGCAGGAAACCATTGCTATGCGTTTACTTTACAGAAAAAAATAAATCCTTCGTTGTTGAAATTTAGATGTTTAAGAAAAAGCGCTACGCTGTATCAACAGCGCAGCGCTTACTATCTTAACCGCAAAGCGGCCTCTTAGAGTACATTAAGGTCTTTGAGAACGCTCGTAGTCTTGCGTACTGCTGCCTCGCTCTCGTGGAGTTTAGCGGTCTCTGCCTCGTTGAGTTTAATCTCCAGCACCTTCTCGATACCGTTCTTGCCGATAATACAAGGTACACCAATGGTGATGTCCTTCATGCCGTACTCACCTTCCAATGCAGCCGAGCAAGGAATCATCTTCTTTTGGTCTTTGATGATCGACTCAGCCACGCTTGCAGCAGCAGCACCCGGAGCCATCCATGCGCTCGTGCCGAGCAGAC
>CAVKVE010000090.1:0-2426 GCA_963659655.1 Bacteroidaceae bacterium
TATCCTTTTATCTGTTTTTCAGCCAATAATTCGTTTAGTTTCTTTTGGTAGTCCTCAAACTCGGGGGAGTGGAACTCGCTGTAGTTCATCTGCTTGCAGATATTGATTACTCTCTTGAAGTACTCACTTACCTCCAAGAAGTTTTGGAAGTCATAGTCGTGCTTGCAGATGTCCATCACCAAGTTGAGCATATATTGCTGACGCTCCAATGGGCAAACGGCATCAATCTTATCGAAGGCATCCTGCTGAAGGATAACATAGTCTATCACCTCCGATTTCCAGAACTCCTCGTGATAGTCAACAGGCACACCGTCATCGCCCAAGATGTTAATCTGCTCCTGAATTTCCTTACCACGCTGCAAGTAGGTCTTCATATCGTTGACCTTACCGAGCCATTGGTCGTCAATCAGGTTGGATATATACTCCTCGAACTCGGGGTATTCCACATACTTGGAATAGGACTCAATCGGGTTAACCGCCGGGTAACGCTTGCGGTCTGCACGCGCCTGCTCAAGGGCGTAGAAGCAGCGTGCCACTTTCTTGGTACCCTCGGTAACCGGTTCCTTAAGGTTACCACCCGCAGGCGATACCGTGCCGAGGAAAGTAACCGAACCCGTCTTGCCATTGTTCAGATAAACATAACCTGCACGAGCATAGAAAGCACCGATGATAGCAGACAAGTCCATCGGGAAAGCGTCCTGACCGGGCAACTCCTCCAAACGGTTGGACATCTCACGCAATGCCTGTGCCCAACGGCTCGTTGAGTCCGCCATCAGCAGCACACGAAGACCCATGGAACGATAGTACTCGGCAATGGTCATCGAAGTATAGACAGACGCCTCACGCGATGCGACAGGCATGTTTGAGGTATTGGCAATAATAATAGTACGCTCCATGAGTTTGCGCCCTGTATGCGGGTCTTCGAGTTCGGGAAACTCCGTAAAGGTCTCCACTACCTCGTTGGCACGCTCACCGCAGGCAGCGATAATCACGATGTCTGCCTCTGCCTGCTTGGAAATAGCGTGCTGAAGCACTGTCTTACCCGTACCGAAAGGACCGGGGATAAAGCCCGTACCGCCCTCACAGATAGGGTTCGCCGTATCTATCGTACGCACACCCGTCTCTAGCAACTTGAATGGACGGGGTTTGCTCTTGTAGGCAAGAATGGCTTGCTTCACCGGCCACTTCTGCACCATGGTCACCTCGTGGTCGTTGCCCTCCTCATCGGTCAGCACGGCAATGGTATCGAGTATCTTGTATTCTCCTTCGGGAACAAGACTCTTGACGGTATATGTTCCCTCGAAAGCAAACGGCACCATAATCTTATGCGGCTGGTGATTCTCGTCCACCTCACCAAGCCAAGCGGCTGCCTCTACCTTGTCGCCTACTTTCGCCAGTGGCTTGAACTGCCAGAGCTTCTCCTTATCAAGCGGGAAATTGTACTCACCGCGCTTGAGGAACACGCCCGTCAGTTTGTCGAGGTCGTTCTGCAAGCCATCGTAGTTGCGGCTGAGCAGTCCGGGACCGAGCGTAACCTCCAAGCGGTGCCCCGTGAACTCCACGGCGTTACCGACTTTCAGCCCACGCGTACTCTCGAAGACCTGGGCATAGACATTCTGCCCTATCACCTTGATGACCTCTGCCATCAGTTTTACTTCACCCACAGAGATGTAGCATATTTCTCCTTGTGCTACAGGACCATCTACCACCACTGTGACGAGGTTCGAGATGATACCTTTTACTTTTCCTGTTGTCATATCGTTTGTTGTATTTTTCTTAATTTTATGTATGGTGCAGTAGCATTGTGCACTATATATTGTCCAATGAGATGCCTTTCTTCATGTCTGCTACCAGTTCGCGGAAGACTTTCTCGCCTTGCTCTACTGTCAAGACTGCCCAACGATTGAGCATCTCGGTCTGCAAGTAGTACGCCAAGACATTCTCCACCGAGAAGTCGATAAAGAGCGTGGCGTTATCGAGCCACTGAAAGCGCAAAGCGTCCATGCGTTTCTCGCGCTCCATGAGGTTATCCACCTCCACGAGGGACATGATATCCTGCACATCATCCAACACACCTGCCAGACCGAAGTCCTTCTGCGGCAAGTTCTTACGCAAGATGTCCGCCACGGCACCGCGACCGACAATCATCCTCGACACATCGAAACCGTGCTTGCGGCAGATAGTCGCCACCAAGACATTGTTCATATCCCGATTGTAGGTATACCACGAGCGGACAAAACGGTTCTTACAGTGCAGCCCCTGCTCGTACAGCACCTGCGTGCGCAAGTCCGCCTCCGACAGGCGTTGGCGTGCGTCTTCCCACCAATCGGGTTGCCCAATCAGCGTATCATCGTACGAGCGTATCTGCTCGAGAATATCCTCGTCGTCGTTCTTCTTTCGCAGCAAAGCAAGCAGTTGCTTGTCAG
>CAVKVE010000090.1:2604-9380 GCA_963659655.1 Bacteroidaceae bacterium
TATACTGCATGGTACTATTAGAAGAGCAGGTCGATGAGTTGGGGACGGAGGAACTCCTTAAAGTACTCCACGAACTCCTTGTCGCCGAAGTTCAACTTATAGCCGCCCTTCTCCGGCACGATAGCGAAGTCGGTCTTAATGCCTTTTACCTCCTCTATCTTCACGCCTTTCGAGAGCAGATCTTTGGCATTGGCAGCGAAGTATTTCTTCAGCGCCTCGGCGTCCTTTGCCTCTATCGTTACCGCACCCGACTTCACCATCTCGGCTGCGAGTTTGGCAATAATCTCCTGCATAAACTTCGGGTCTGCCGTTGCGGCCTTAACGCTGTCGGCTGCCACCTTGTCGGTCAGCAGGTTGGTAATCTCCGTCTTCAATGCATTGACGCTCTGCTCACCGAAGAGTTTGAGTTCGGCACGCGTATTCTTGTCCAACTCTTGCGCTTTCTGCTCGGCTGCTGCCACCTTGGCTGCCGCCTCTTTCTCGGCTTGCGCCACTATCTCTGCCGCCTTGGCATGGGCATTGTCGATAATCTGCTGTGCTTCGGCATTTCCTTTCTCCACGCCTTCTGCGTAGATTTTGTCGGTCAATTCGGATAGATTCATTGTATTATGTATTTAATTATTCATGATTGTTGTGCAAATGCAACTGGTCTGTTTGGCAAATGCAACTGGTCTGTTTGGCAAATGCTGCTGAGTTGTTAGGCAAATGCAACTGAGTTTTTAAGGAGTTCCTTCGGGAGTTCTTCGGGAAATGGTGCTTATTTGGAACAAATTCCACCACACACAAGAGCCGTAACAAAAGCCATAAAAACTGCGCAAAGGTACAAAAATAGTTCTGTTTTAGCAAGCGTTTGGTCAATTAATTTATTTTTGGCATTTATGCTTACCAAGTTTGACAAATATGCTTACCTAAACGCCCCAATCTGCACTTGTTTCACACTACACAAGTTGGCAAATTCTGTGCCAAATTCAAGTTTATTTTTTCACAAACTCCCACCCTAATTGGGTATATTGATTGTCCAAAACACGAAAGCGCCGCATTTTAATGAATATATAGTCCATATAGAACATCTGCACGAAACCAAGAATTTTGAGAACAGGCTATTGATTGATAATAGCTATTGATTACATAACAGATGTATGATAAACCACGAAATCGGTAGCAGTATTGTGTATTCGGTAAAAAATGCGTAACTTTGCAGGCTTTTTAGGCGGCAATCTATTCTTAGTAAGCTAAAGAAAAGGTTGGGTAAGCAACAAAAAAGCACGAACAAGGCATACAGCATATATGCAGATACAGGAACTACAGGAGCAGTGGGCAAAGCACCCTGAGATAGGAGCAATTTGCCAAGCACTCACCAAACGGGCAGGAAAACATATTCTGCTCACGGGAGTGCATGCCTCTGCACAAAGCATGGTGCTGGCGGCTGTTGTACAACGCCTATCAATAACCTCGAAGTCAACGGCGAATACGCTATTTATTATCTCGGAGAATGCAGACGATGCGCAGTATCTGTACAGCGACTTGCGTACGCTGCTCTCGCCGGCGATTGAGGCTACTAACAAAAAAGACGAATCCAACGGGAATATACTCCCATCTACACCTGCTGCGGTAGCACCGAATGCGCCTCGCGTGCTGTATTTTCCCGTGTCGAAACGCCGCCGACAGGGCACAGACGAAGCGTTGGCTATTCAACGCACGGAAACCCTGAGCCAATGTGCGCAACAGGGCGAGCATCCGCTGCTTATTGTCACTTACCCCGAAGCCGTAATGGAGAGCGTTCCCAAGCCACAGACGCTGGCGGAGAACACGCTGTCGCTCCACACAGGGCAGACCATTCAGGTCAGCACGCTCGGCGAACAATTAGGTGCATTGGGCTTTGAGCGGGTGGATTTTGTCTATCAGCCGGGGCAGTACGCCATCCGTGGCGGTATTGTGGATGTCTATTCGTATTCGCATGACGACCCCTACCGAGTGGACTTTTTCGGCGATGAAATCGACTCCATTCACGAATTTGACATCGAGACACAACTCTCGAAAGATACGATAGAGGACATGCTCTGTACGATGCACCGTGCAGATGAGGCGACGGAGCAAGGCACGATAGTCGATTACCTGCCCGACACCGCACTCTGGGTCAGCACCGACCTTGCCACCGTACAATATAAGATACAGGCGCAGATAGGCAACCTTGACATCAACGACCGCCTGCTGGTGCATTTCGGCGAGCAATTGGCAGAGCGCACAACGATAGAACTGAGCGAGAAAAGTGCCTTTGGTGACTACGCAAAAGTGGCGTTCCAGACGCTGCCGCAGCCCGTTTTTCACAAGAATTTCGACCTATTGCGGGATGACCTGGTGGAGAAAATACAAGCCGGATACACGCTCTATATTCTCTCCGACCAACAGAAGCAGACCGACCGACTGCAGGCGATTTTCGACAGTATGGACACCGCCGTGCCTATTCGTTTTACGCCTATCGACCACACGCTGCATGCCGGATTTACGGACGCTGAGCAGCACCTCTGCAGCTATACCGACCATGAGATATTCGAACGATTCCACCGTGTGTTGCTCACGAGCGAGAACGCCCGCCGAGGCAAGGCGGTGATTACGCTCAAAGAGATAAACCAACTGCAACTGGGTGATTATGTGGTGCATAGCGACCACGGTATTGCCAAATTCGGCGGCTTGGTGACGACGCCCGTCAACGGCAAGCCGCAGGAGATGATAAAGCTCATCTACCGCGATGGGGACAGCGTGTTTGTGTCGATCCACAACCTGCATCGTATCTCGAAATACAAGGGGAAAGAAGGCTCGGAGCCGACTATCTCCCGTTTGGGTTCGGGCGCATGGGAGCGGCTCAAGGAGCGTACGAAAGATAAGGTAAAGGATATTGCCCGCGACCTGATCAAACTCTACGCCACCCGCAAGCAGCAGAAGGGCTATGCCTACACGCCCGACGGCTTTATGCAGCACGAGTTGGAAGCATCGTTCCTTTATGAGGACACGCCCGACCAAGCCAAGGCAACGCTGGATATTAAGCGGGATATGGAGAGCCCGATGCCGATGGACAGATTGGTCTGCGGCGATGTAGGGTTCGGCAAGACCGAAGTGGCGATGCGGGCTGCATTCAAAGCGGCTGCAGACGGCAAACAGGTAGCAGTACTCGTGCCGACCACCGTGCTGGCACTGCAACACTACAACACCTTCAAAGCACGCATGAAGGACTTCCCCGTGCGTATCGAATACTTGAGCCGTGCGAAATCGGGCAAAGAGGTGAAAGAACTGCTTGCAGACCTCGAGGCAGGAAAGATAGACATACTCATCGGCACGCACAAGTTGGTGGGCAAACAGGTGAAATGGCACGACTTGGGGCTGCTTATTATAGATGAGGAACAGAAATTCGGGGTGGCGGTAAAGGACAAACTCAAAAGTCTGCGCACGAATATCGATGTGCTGACGCTGACGGCGACACCTATTCCCCGCACGCTGCAGTTCTCGCTGCTGGGCGCACGCGACTTGAGCGTGATGACCACTCCGCCGCAGAACCGATACCCCGTGCAGACGGAGCTGATAACGCCCGACGACGAAGATATAATAAAGGAGGCAATAGACATCGAGATGCAGCGTAACGGACAGATATTCATTGTCAATAACCGCATTGAGATGTTGGCGCGTATCGAAAATCGTATTCGCAGAATCTGTCCGCACGCCCGTATTGTGGTGGCACACGGACAGATGCCGACCGAGGAGATGGAGCAGAAATTGGAGGACTTTATCAACTACGACTACGATATACTGCTCTCCACCACGATTATCGAGTCGGGCGTGGATATTCCGAATGTGAATACCATTATTATCTACTCGGCGCAGCACTACGGGCTTGCCGACCTGCACCAACTGCGTGGGCGTGTAGGGCGGGCGAACCGCAAGGCGTACTGCTACTTAGTGGCACCACCGCGCGAACTGCTGACCGAAGATGCCCGCCGCCGATTAGATGCACTCTCCACCTTTGCCGAATTGGGCGCAGGATTCAACCTTGCCATGCAAGACTTGGACATTCGAGGAGCAGGTAACCTGCTGGGCGCAGAGCAGAGCGGATTTATTGCCGACCTCGGCTACGAGACCTATCAGCGTATCCTCAACGAGGCAGTGCAGGAACTGAAAGACGAATTGCTGCCCGAAGAGAGCACACTCACGATAGGCGGCACTGCGGAGCAGAAACAGTATTGGGTGCAGGACAGCCAACTCGAGAGCGACCTACCATTAGGCTTCCCGCCTGAATATGTGGAGAATATATCGGAGCGTATCACTCTCTACCGAGAACTCGACGGGCTGAAAAACGAAGACCAACTCACCGCGTTCAAGAAACGCATGCTCGACCGTTTTGGTGCGCTGCCCGAACAGGCGGAAGAACTGCTCAATGTGGTGCGTCTGCGCTGGATATGCTGCCGCCTGGGCGTAGAAAAAGTGCTGCTCAAGAGCAATCGACTGGTACTCTACTTTGTGCAGCACGAGGATCGCTACTACCAAAGCGACACCTTTGGCAAGATACTAACCTACATTGTCAATCGGGCACAACGCTGCCAATTGGTGGAGGAGAAAGACAAGCAGGGCAAGCCCACGGGCAGACGCTATGCCGTTATTCAACAAGTGCAGACCGTAGGCGGCGCTATCAACCTGCTGAGCAAGATAGAAAAGGGGGAATAACCCGACAACGCAAACTACGGAAACAACGAAAATTACAAAAACTACGAAAACAACGCAAACTACATAAAAACATGAAATATATCGGAATCATACCGGCACGCTATGCGTCCACACGCTTTCCCGGCAAGCCACTCGCCGAGATAGGCGGCAGAACAATGATACGCCGCGTCTATGAACAGGCAAGCAAAGCATTGGACACCGTGGTAGTCGCCACCGACGACGACCGTATCTACGACCATGTGGATGGGTTCGGGGGCAAAGTGGTGATGACTCGCGCCGACCACAAATGCGGCACCGACCGTTGCCTCGAAGCCTATCAGTCGATAACCAACCCGCTCTATCGGGAGCAGAACGACCATAGTACCGTGATTATCAACATACAAGGCGACGAACCGTTTATTCAGCCCGAACAGATAGAGGCAATAAAGAGTTGCTTCGCAGAAGATGAGTACGGAAAGGTTGGCACGGAAATTGCGACCCTTGTCAAGCCGTTCACGATGGACGACTCGTTGGAGGACTTAGAGAACCCCAACACCCCGAAAGTAGTCTTCACGGAGCGCACACACGAGGCACTGCTCTTCTCCCGCAGCGTGATACCTTACCTGCGTGGCGTGGACAAATCGGCATGGCTCGCACAAGGGAAGCACTATAAGCATATCGGTATGTATGCCTACAGGGCTGATATTCTGAGCGAGATAACCCAACTACCGCAGTCGCGTGCTGAATTGGCGGAGAGCCTTGAGCAACTGCGTTGGTTGGAGAACGGCTATCGCATACGGGTAGCGGTATGCAACACGCAGACCGTAGGTATCGATACGCCTGCTGATTTGGAGCGGGCAAAGGCGTTCCTCAAACTACACGAATTGGACTATTAACCGAACCTATTTGTAACAACCCATATAACAACCTAATAATATAACAACCTAAATATATTTGTGATATGAACAACACACCTACTCCCCATATTGGGGCAAAGTTCGGCGATTTTGCCGAGACAGTGATTATGGCAGGCGATCCGTTGCGTGCTAAACTAATGGCAGAGAAATACCTTGAGAATGCTGTACAAGTAAATAATGTGCGTGGAATGCTTGCTTTCACCGGTACGCACAACGGTAAGCGGGTCAGTGTAATGGGACACGGCATGGGTATTCCATCGATAGGCATCTATAGTTACGAACTCTACAACTTCTATGGCGTAAAGACCATTATCCGTGTAGGCTCGGCAGGTACTATCCATAAGGATTTAAACTTGGGCGACCTGGCTATTGCCATGGGGGCTTGCACCAACTCGAACTATGCCGCACAGTACGAACTGCCCGGCACCTATGCACCGATAGCCGACTTCGACCTTTGCCGCCGTGCTGCCGAGGCTTGCGAGAAATTTGGTTACCACTACAAGGTGGGCAATGTATTCTCGTCGGATACCTTCTATACAGAGAATGCGCATAACGACAAATGGATGAATATGGGCGTGCTCTGCGTAGAGATGGAAGCACCCGCTCTCTATATGAACGCGGCTCGCAGCGGAAACAAAGCATTGGTTATCTGCACCATCAGCGACAGTCTGCTCACGGGCGAAGCCTCATCGGCAGAGGAACGCCAAAACACATTCACCCACATGATGGATGTGGCTTTCTCGCTCGTATGAGAAAGCAGATAGCAAACATACTCTTTCTATTGTTGCCCCTGTGCGTTGTAGCACAGGAGCAACAATCTGTATCTACCACCTCCGCTTCTGCGCCTGCCAAGACCCGGAGCGGAAAGGTATTCACCGGCTTCTCAGGCGGAATGATGTTGCACCTCGGCTATGCTTTTTCGCAATCGCCCGATGCACTATTCCGCAACGAAAGCCTACGGGACTATGACAACCTCAGTTCGCTCCCACGCAGCGGGGTAACCATGGGTATAGGCGGTGCCCTGCGTGTCCATCTGCTGAACCATATTCACATCGGTTCGGAGGGATTTATGAGCAGCATGCCGCTGATGAAGACCGGCAGCCATGTACGCATGGGATACGGAGGCGTGCTCTGCGATTACTACTGGACATGGGGAAAAGTAAGTCC
>CAVKVE010000091.1:0-9183 GCA_963659655.1 Bacteroidaceae bacterium
GTGATCCATGCAGGACGCAAGGGCGTGGGGACACAGATAAACACATAACAGCAAAACCGCATTACATAAGGGATTGCGCCATTCAGGAACTACACTGCACTATCAACCAATAACACCCTTTTGCAGAAAAGCCCGTCAAAATCCCGTCAATTTTGAATCTACCCAAAACTCCACAACTAAACACCTGTGCGACTGGCACACCACCCTACGACCTTACATAACTACCACTCACACCACTACTTACCAAACTACACTCACTCCTCTGCTACTTACTGCTCGATACACAACCCGTCATCTTCTTTCGTGCATCGTGCGCAAGACCTCCAATTTCATATCATCATCCACCGAGGTATAACGACTGAACGCACGAGAACCATTCACATGACCCGTGAAAGCCGATGTAATACGCTCCGACTTGGTCGCCTTAAACATATTCGCCATAAATGTACGACGCGCTATATGCGAACTGGCAACCTCCCACAACGGATGAGGCTCTGCCGACAGCGTCTTCGGATTCTGTATCATCACCATACGATTAATTCCCGCAAGACGCAGAACCTCGTGAATCGCCTCGTTGTAATGATTGGGATGAACGAACGGCAAGAGTTGCTTGCGCTCCGAATCACGATAACGCTCGATAATCTCCAACGCCGTATCCGACAGCGGGACACGCACCACAACGGGCTTGCTCTTGCGGAGTTTGTGCTGGATATACTGCACAAAACCATCGGCAGTGATATTATCCGCCGTCAGTTCGACAAGGTCGCTCACACGACAACCGATATGGCACTGGAACACGAATATATCCCGCTGCACTGCCTGCGCAGGCGATAGCCCCTGAAAGGCATACAAGCGGTTGCGCTCCTCCAAAGTGAGGTACACAGGGTCGCCATAGACCTCGCCTTTGATTTTGTACCGCCCGTTCTGGAACGGGTTCTCTGCCATATACCCCTTACCAACGGCATAATTGCAGACGGCGGCGAGTTTCTTTAACTTTGCCGTGATGGTATTATGCGAGCGTTGGATATGCTCTTTCTTGCCTTTTACCAACATTTCCTCATCGGCAAAGAAACGCACAAAGCCGTCAATATCCCGCTCTGTAAAACCATCCGCATAGAGCGGGTGCGTCTTTTTCTCATAGCGCGACAATGCCTCTGCCAAGACACGATACTGCGCCCGAGAGCGTTCGACAAGGTCTTTGGACAACGCGCACTCCATAACAACATCCGTCAACACCATACGCGCAGGTGCAGCCGCAGGACGAGGGGCGTCGAAAAAAGAATCCACTACCTGCTGCAGCCACCCGCTGTACATGTCGTACCTATCTCGCCACCACGCCTCGTACACACTCTTGGCAAGCCTATCCAACTGATTCTGTTTCTCTAATATCTCCACCGCTTCGGGCGTAGTCCGACGAGGCACGATGAGCGTTCCCGTCTTGCTGTCCCATGCCTCGACAGCCACAAGCACATGCGTCTTGGCACGCTGGGAGAAACTCTCGCCATCGTAGAAACGCACCAAGACCTCCGCCCTGCCGTTGGTGGCACGAGAGGACAACCTATACTGCACCGTCGCCATTGCCGCCCTCCTTGTAGAACCCGCCCTCACCAAAGAATATCCACTCGAGCGATACACCAAACTGCGTGGCGAGGTTGTATATATTATCTACCGTGCAGGACAAATCGCCCCGCTCCAACATAGAGAAGTTCTGCGGGATAAGACCCGTCTTGGCACAAAACTCCTTCTTCATCTGCACCCTCTCATCGGCATAGAGCAGGCGGTAGGCTTTCAGAAAACGGCGGTCTATTTCGGCTCGTTGTTCACTACGCATAGTCGTATGGGTTTAATGGTTCGTAAAATCAGCAGACACCGAAGCAGTAGCCGCCACCGCAGCATGGGTAGCGGTTTGGTCAGCAGCACAGTGCTTGGTGTACTCTATATATAAGGAGGAGAGCGATGTGCCGTCCTCCGTCAGCCAATAGGGCGACGGCTGCACTGCATACTTCGACCCGAGCAGTTGGTGCGTCAAGCGCGACAGCGAGTACTCCTTGCCCTGATAGGACACCAATCGGTTTGTCTTCACGGAACAGGTAACATCGTGGTCGTTCTTATAGACCAAGACCTGCCCCTCGTGCAAACCCATGGCGAAAAAGTCCATATTCGGGTTCTTGTGCTTCTTCTCATCGGCAGCCACCACCTCGTCTATCTTCTGCTGCACCTCCTGCGTGGCGTCAACGGGATGGAACATACCTATCTCTTGGAGAACAGCCTTTACCTTACTCGGCTCAACCGAAAAGAACTCCCGCCCCGACGGGACGCGATAATCATCAAATGCAATATGCAGGGTAGCCTCTACCGTAGCCAAACGCTCCTGCTCGACCTCGTAGGCAAACAAACACTCAAAGGGCGCAGGGACACCCGTAGAGTATAGTTCCGTCATACGCTTCTTCAAATCGTGCCGCGAGGTCTTCCCAATTTTGATGAGATTGGGCATATACTCATTCGAAAGGACATAGATAAGTCCGTAGTTTTTATTCTCCTCCATACTATCGTGCTTTCAGTAGTTCCATAAAGTCGTGGCGCTGCGCCGCCATTTCGGTCATCAACTGCTCACGCTGGGCAGCCATCTCGGCGACAAGGGTCTTCACTATCTCCTTGACATCGGGGTTGCTGATGTTATCAAAATTTTTTTGTAGGTCTCCGCCTGCAGCATCGCCACCGCCTACTACAGAAACACCCCGCTTCATCAGTTCTGCTTCTGCCCTCGTTACAAGGTTGGCAGCCGTCCCCGCATACTTCGGCGCACCATTGAGGCTATTGGACAAGGTCGCCTCTGCCGTGTTTATAAACTCCGCGAACTCTTTGCGGTTCTTTACGATACCGTTGGCAATCGCCAAACGGTACAACTCCATAAGTCTGTCTTTTGTCTCCATAATAGTTGGTATATAAGAAAATTGAGAAAAAGTCACTTTTTATCTCATAAAACTTGCGTGTATCCCAAGAATGTATTACCTTTGCAGCCGAAAACAAATAGACAACGCAACGACAACCGGCAGGACAACGCCGCAGAAACACTAAAACACGGCAAAGGTAATACAAAAGCACCGAATAGGCAAATAAGAACAACAACAAAATAATAAAAATATGAAAGTCTATATCCATCTCGAAATCAACGCAAGCGGCGTGAAGACAGACAAAGGCTGTATGCAAGAGTTCCAAACCAAAATAGCCGCCAAAGAGGCACTGAGGCAGATATATCGGAATGCCCTCAACAAAGACTACCTTGCCTCATTCGTAACCACGGATTGCGAGTTCCTCCGAGTAGCCGACCCGCACCCCATGGGCAAGTGGCATCACTGGAACTACACAATCAAACGACTAACCCACAAAAAGCAAAAGTAATATGAAACCCCTCCGAACCTACCGCCTGCGCTACTACGCGCGGCAAACCACTATCGGCACGCTGATGTGCGTGGGATTTATCGCCCTCTCGGGCGAACCCGCCGAAGATACCAACCTGCTCGTCTGCGCTCTGCTCCAACTGCTGACCTTTGCCACCACTTGGGCGACCGCCCTCTACCTCTACCGCCGATGGGAGATTGGCAAGAAAGAAAAGCGGATAGAGCGGCTACAACAATACCGCGACCGCACGATTACAAGTAAATAAACACGAACTGAATATGACAACTATTGAACAACTGCGCGCACTGCGCGCCAACCTGCCAAAAGGCAAAAAAGACCCCTTTACGAACTGCTGCCGCTCCAAGCGAGTACTCCTCAACCGCGCCCTGCGCAAAGAACGCTACCTCGACCTGACCGAGGGAGAACAAGAGGTGGTGAACCTATTCCTCGCCCACTGCCGCAAACTGAAAGCCGCCGACGAACGCTTTGCCGCCTCGGTGGACAAGATAGCACAAACCCAAAACTCTACCGACCTATGACACCGAACAACCCACTACCCGCAGGACAGACCACGATGCTGCTCGTAGACAGCCAAGCCCTGCTCGATTTCCTGCACCACGACCGAGAAGACACCTTTATGGAGGGCGTACGCAGCGGAATCCTGCAAGCCGAACTGGCAGCCAAAGCGAGTGCCGAACGCCCCTACACGAAGCGAGAAGCCGCCGAAGCACTCGGATTCACGGAGGGCACTATCGACAATATGCGCCGACGGGGCGAATTAGAGAGCTACGAATACGGCGGACAAGTGCGCATAGAACGCGCCGAGGTGGAACGCTTCAAACGCACCCACGCCAACCTCTACAAGCGTATCTATGATTGTAAAAGAAAGTAAATACGCCAAGCCAAGGAGTTCCTATGGAGTTCCTAAGGAGTTCCTAAGGAGTTCCTAAGGAGCGAAACCGCACGAAAAAGGACAAAAAAACTATCAAATTTTAACCATTCACACAATGAAAACCATCCAACTCAACCGCATGGAACTGCGGAATTTCAAGGGGGTCAGCGAAGCCGAGTACGACTTCAACGCCGACCACACCACCATCAGCGGCGACAACGCCACAGGTAAATCGACTATCTTCGACGCCTATCTCTGGTGCCTATTCGACAAGAACCAACAGGGCAACACGCCGAAAGTGCAGCCACTCGACGAACAGAACGAGGTGCGCCACAAACTAACCACGAGCGTACGCCTCTACCTGACGCTCGACAGCAACCCGCTCATCGTAGAACGCACGCTCAAAGAGGACTGGGTGAAGCCCCGTGGTGCTGCCGAGATGATATGCAAGGGTACGAAAAGCGAGTACGCCATCAACGAAGTGCCGCTCTCGAAGACCCAATACAACGCCAAACTGGAAGAGATACTGCCGCTCGACCGCTGGTTCTTGCTCTCGGCGGTCGGCATCATCC
Source organism: Bacteroidaceae bacterium (assembly GCA_963659655.1). GTDB lineage: Bacteria > Bacteroidota > Bacteroidia > Bacteroidales > Paludibacteraceae > Colicola. The sequence continues at coordinate 4,867 of CAVKVE010000091.1, forward strand.
CCGCCATGGAACAGAAGACCTGCCGCGCCGCACTGCAACAGATAGCACCCGCCATAAACGAGGACACCCTCGCCGCACCCTACCCCGCCGTAGCCGCTGCACGCAAGCGTGGGCTGAACATAGACGAACTGCAGGCGACCACCAAGCGGCAGAAGACGCTCGCCAAGCAGGAATTAGACGGCATACCCGCTGCCCTCGACGCACAAGACCGCCTGCGGGTAGAGGACGATTGGGCGGAGATAGAACGCCAACTGCAGGTAGTGAAGACCTCTATCGCCCACGCACAAAGCGAGATAGACGCCCTGCAGACCGCTACGGTGAACGAGGCTGCCCTGCAGCAGGCAGCGGCACAACGGCAGACCATTGCCCGCCTATCGCAGCAGATAAGCGAACGACAAATGGCTGCACAGAACGCCTACCGCCAACAACGCAGCATAGCCGAGCAGGAACTGCAGAACATAGCCGCCGAGACGGACAGCATTGCCCGCCGAATAGCGATACACCGACAGGACTCGCAACGCTGGCTGAACCTCATCAACGAGCAGAAAGGCATTATCGCTGCCCTGCGGGAGCAATGGAAAGCCAAGAACGCAGAGGTCTATACCCCCGCTCAACCCGCCGCTACCACCTGCCCGACCTGCGGACAACCCCTGCCGCCCGAACGGATAGCCGAGGCACACGCCCAAGCCGAGAAAACATGGAACGCCGCCAAGACCGCAGCCCTGCAAGCCATACAAGCCGAAGCGGAAGCCTGCAAGCAACGCATAGACAACTACGCTGCCACAGATGCCGAATACGCCCAAAAGGACGCTGCCGACCAAGCACGCCTCGAAACCCTGCAGCAGAACCACACCGTAGCCGAGCAGATACTCGCCAACCTGCGCCAACCCGAAGCCATACTCGCCGAAGATAAGACCTATCAAGCCCTGCTCACCCAACTGCAAGACGCCGAGGCAGCCGTAGCCGCTACGCAACCGCAAGCCGACAATAGCGACACGCAAGCGGCGATAGCCCAATACAAAGCCGACCTCAACGACCTCGCCGAACAGCAGGAAGCGCTGCTACGCCGACTTGCTGCCCGCGACACCAACGAGCGTATCGCCACCGAACGCGCCCACCTCGAGGAACGGCAGCGGGAACTGGCAGACCTCATCGCCCAAGCCGAGGGCGTGGAACAGCAGATACAAGCCTATCGCAAAGCCAAGATAACGGCGGTGGAGAACGGGGTATCGAGCCTCTTCAAAATGGTGCGGTGGAAGATGTACGAGCCGAATATCACCAACGACGGCGAACGGGAGATTTGCACCGCCCTCATCGACGGCGTACCCTACGAGCAACAGAACCGCGCCACACAAGTGAACGCAGGCATTGACATCGTGAACGCCTTCGCCCAAGCCTATCAGGTAAGCACCCCGCTCTTCGTGGACAACGCCGAGGCAGTGACGAACCTGCTGCCGACCAACGGGCAGTGCATCACCCTCGAGGTGGTCAAGAACGCCCGACTGACCGTCCACTAATTCTGCACAGAAACTTGCGTGTTCCGAATAATAGTGCGTACTTTGCTGCGCCTATCGGAACACGCTCATAATCAACTAAATAACAACAAAAACATTCACACAATGGAAAAGAAAAACGAAACGGCTGTAGTCAGCCCAGTAGCCAAACTCGAGGTCGTGTACAACACGCTCGGACAGGAAATCAAACTCAACGCCAACATCGTGCGCAACTACCTCACCAGAGGCAACGCCGCAGTGACTGACCAAGAGATTCTGCAGTTCATCTCTATCTGCAAGTACCAACAACTCAACCCGTTCCTCAACGAAGCCTACCTCGTCAAGTTCCAGAACAACCGAGGAGGTGAGGACGCCGCCTCGATAATCGTCAGCAAGGAGGCGTTCATGAAACGCGCCGATGGCTGCGAGCAGTACCGAGGCTTCCGCGCGGGACTGATACTGAAGCGCGGCACGGAGGTGGTCTACGACGAGGGCGAGTTTATGCGGGACGGCGATGTACTGCTCGGAGGATGGGCAGAGGTCTACCGCAAAGACCGAGACTTCCCTATCACGGCATACTGCAACCTGCGGGACTACGACAAAGGGCGCAGCACATGGAACGCCATCAAATGCACCATGATACGCAAGGTCGCCCTCGTACACGCCCTGCGGGAGGCGTTCCCGACCCAACTCGGAGCCATGTACACCACCGACGAGCAACGCCAAGTGGTCGACGCACCCTACGAGGAGGTGGCGGAACAGCAGGTGCAAGCCCACGCCAACAGCGAAGACCTGCCCGATGAGGCAGCGCAGCCTGCGCCTGCAGCCAAGCCTGCGGAAGCACCGAAGACGGCAACACAAACCGAAATGCCCAGCGTCTTTGACGGCATCTAACCATGCAACTGACAGTCCTCAATAGCGGCTCGACGGGCAACGGGTATGTCCTGACCGACGGCACGGAAGCACTTGTTCTCGAGTGCGGCGTGCCACGGCAGGACTGCCTTGCCGCCCTCGGCTGGCACACAAGCGGGGTGGCAGGCTGCCTCGTGACGCACGAACACGGCGACCACGCCAAGTATGTGCGCGACTACGCTGCCCTCATGCCCGTCTATACCTCACGCGGCACTGCCGAAGCCCTGCAAGCCAAGAACCTGCACACGCTCGAACCCCTGCGCACCGTACGCCTCGGAGGCTTCAGCGTTCGCCCGATACCCGCACAGCACGACGCTGCCGAGCCATTCGCCTACCTTATCGACCACCCCGACATGGGACGCCTGCTCTTCGCCACCGACACCTACTACCTGCGCTATCGCATTCCGAACCTCAACCACCTGATGATAGAATGCAACTACTCGCTTCCGCTGCTCCGAGCCAATGTCGAGGCGGGAATCGTACCCGAGGCGGTCATGCAACGCACCCTGAGCAGCCATTTCTCACTCGAACACCTACGGGAGTTCCTCGCCGCCAACGACCTCAGTCAGTTGGTACAGATAGTGCTCATCCACTTATCCGCCCGCAACAGCCACGCAGAGGCGTTCTGCCGAGAGATTGCCGCACAGACGGGCAAGACTACCACCGCTGCCCGAAAGGGGCTGCAAATCGCCCTTAACAACGCCACCCCGTTCTAAAAATGAAACCCACCATCCAAGATACCCACTACATCGTCCTGCACGGCTGGATAGTCAACCGCCTCGGGCTGACCTCCGACGAGGCACTTGTCTATGCCCTTATCTACGGCTACAAGGACGGATTCGACCAACCCGTTGCATATATTGCGCAATGGCTCAACGCCAGCGATAAGACGGCACGGCGGGTAGTACAACGCCTCGTTGCCGCAGGGCTTTTAGAAGAGAAACAACAAAGCGGCAAGACCACCACCTATACCTGCCGACCCCTCCCAAATTGTCCCCCCTCCCAAATTGTCCCCCCTCCCAATCTGTCCATAGACCCCTCCCAAATTGGGAGTCCCATAGATAATAATATAATAATACCATCCTCCTCCAACGCGTGTGCGCCCGCACGCGAGAGGTTGGCAAAATGGATAGCCGAGGGTGGGCTTACGGAATGGATAGAACGCCTGCTCTGCGAGAAAGGCTTTGCCGACCTCGACACAGCTGCCCTGCTCGACCAGTTCTACGACAACGACTTTCGGGTGCGGGAGCGTTGCGAGCAGGGGGAGCGAGTCGAGACCCTGCGCCACTTCCAAAACTGGCTGCCGAAATACATCAACAAACTAAAATACCAAAACAGCAATGCAAACCATCGCCCAAGTGCTGCGCCAAAGCAAGGTGCAGCCAACCAACGCCTCACCGACCTCAACGACATCGCCCGCTCTATCGAACTCGGGCTTGCTTCAGGAACTGCCCGCCGAGGACAATAACCACCCGCTCTCGGTCTTCCGACAGTACCCGCCCGCTACGCCTGCGGAGATAAAAGCAAACATCCTGCGGCTTGCGGTCAACTTCCCCGCCATGAATACCGCCTACCAAGCACCGAATGGAGAAAAGATAACTTTTTGGACAGTGCTTGCCGACCAAGTGGCGGCTCTCGGATGGAGCGCACAACGCACCCGCTACGCCGTGGACTACATGCTCCGCAACTGCCCGTACCGAGAGTTCCGCGTGGCGGAGTTCCTGCAACTCGACCGACAGGTGCATATCATTGACAACGCCGAGTTCACCCGCATAGAGGAAAGCCGCCGACCACACGAGCCGATAGTCTGCGCTCATTTCGATGACGGGCGTTGGGTGTGGCTCTACCAAGCAGACGCCGACCGCATAGGACTGACCCGCTACGAACGCCGCTACACCACCTACGAGGCACA
>CAVKVE010000092.1:0-9117 GCA_963659655.1 Bacteroidaceae bacterium
ATAGTCGAGCATTGTCTGCCATACCTTTTGCATAGCCGACTGCTCTGCACTTGTTGCCTTGCTATTGGCTTCTTGTTCGAGTTCGCCTGCACGCATTTGCTCAGCGATAAAAGCCATATACTCATCTGCTGCGGCACGGGTGTTCCCTTTCACTCCGGGATAGGACAGCCATTTTTCTTTCTCTGCCTGCGAGAGATTGGCGTTCATCCAATTCCATACCTCATCGCACAGACCATCAAAAGTTTCCACGCCAAGCAATGCACGCAATCCTTTGTGTGCAACTACTTCGTGAATGAAAGTTTGCTCAACATCGGCAACAGACAAACAGCCGGGCAGATAGATACAGACCTCATTGGTCTTTGCGTCATACCAACCTCTTACCCGTTGTCCTTGCTGTGCTGCAGCTTGTATGCTCGTGCGTACTTTCTCGTTTGGAATATCATTCTCATTGGTAATGACATTAACACGAACACCTAATTTCTCGGATAGTGTCCGAGCTGTCTTCCGTTGAGTTTCTTGCAGTTTGGCTTTTGCAGCCGCAGCTGCTGCGGCTTGGGCTATGGTTAGAGGGTTGCCAACAGCCCCAGTACCTCCAGCGGGATGTTCAGTTGGTCTTTGTACGGGAGCACCACTTGGAGTATTGTCTGTTCCCCGTGCTCCGTTCTCGCCTTTTGATCTGCTTTCAGGCTTTCCATCTCCTCTTTGTCCCCCTGCAGGGCTGCTACTGCCTGTACCTTGTATAGGCGTGCCATCATTAGGTTGTTGTCCATTGTCGTTAATCTCTACATTAAAATTATCTTTTACTGCTTGCTCCAATGTCTTTTGAGCATTCTCTCCAAACAAGTCTGCATTCGTTCCTTGTACATCATCAAAGAAATGATTGAATAGGCTTTTGAGAGCGTTCTTGCTCTTGTAGGCATAGAGCGTTGCTAATTTTATGGCAAAGTTACTAAATCTTTCTGATATAGTAGGTGTATTGTCCATATTTGTCTGCGCTTTTGCCATAGCCATAGCCCGCTCGGCTTGCTCTGCGGTGCTGTTACGACCTATTGCTGCGAACTCAGGTTGCTGAATAGCGGCATAGTATGCTACGATAGCCTCCTGCACATAGCCTTTGATACGAGCCTCTTGCGGCGACTTGAGGTCTCGGTACATTACCTCTACCAACGCTTTCTTTGCAGCGTCGGGTAGGGCATTAAACATAGTGCGTATGTTGCCATACTTAGAGCCACTAAATAGCGTCTCGGTAACAATGTTAGCTAAGTCGTCTATTGCTTCGGGCGTTACCGCGCCATCCTTAAAAGCGGACTGATATTGTACATCGCTGATAATACCTTTGTCTCGCAGGTAGGTTAGTGCTTTGGTGGCGTTCTCTCGGATAACACCTTTGAGCGTTGCCTCCTCATCCTCGCTTTGGAGCAATGTTTCGATAAGCCGACCAGCGTCATCACCAATCTTTTGTAGGGTCTCTGCTGCGTCAATGCGTTGTGCTTTTCCGCTTTCGAGGTCTTGCGCCGTCATATTACCCAAACGAATAGCCTCGTTGTCTGCTACATCGGCTATACGGACAAGAACGGGTTGCTCCATTTGGTCTATTGCCTCTGCTGTCAGTCCGTACTCACTTGCGTGGTCTTGCAGATACTGCTTGTATCGCTCCACACTCTGCGGGTGATTATCGTACATTTCTTGCAGAGCAGCCGTGCGGTTATTGCCTTGAATGACTTCGCCACGAGCATTGATAATAGGCGTACCCGTATAAGCGGTCGCACCTGTCGTTATCTCCTCAGGGCGTATCTGCTGTGCTATCTCTCGTGCTTTGCCCACGCTTACTTGGTCGGTACGCTCTTTGGGCTGCGCCTCATCGATAAAGAATAGCGGGTTGCGTCTGCCGTCTTTGTGCGATGGCTGTATAGCCGCTGCGTCTACTACGGCATAGTGCGCTTGGACTTGGTCTTTGGGCTGTGTGCCGAAAGCAATACTACAATCCTTTCCGTCGGCTTTGTCCGTGATAGGTTCTTGGCGGTCTACTCGGTAACCATTGACCATACGATAGCCACGCTCACGAGCTGCCTGCGGATTGTCCTCTACCCAATCGGGAATATTTTCTTCTCCATTTTCTTGCTCATTCGGATTTTTTTGCGTATCTTTGCCGGCAGAAGAATTTCCAGACGGATTGATACCGAGCCCGACAAGTTGACTGTCAGTTTTAGTAGGCTTGCGCGAACCGTTAAGAGGAACTGACTCCTCGACCTGCGATGTCGGATGCAGGCTGGAATTGTTTAGCCAAACTAATTTGTTTTGTTCAATTAGTTTGGCTATTCTATTTGCCGTTTTTTCTTGGTTGGACACAACAACCTCTTTTCCGTCTTTGCTGACGGTAACAGAGGTAAAATAGTATATACGCTTTCCATTTTTACCCGTAAATGCCTTGACAAACACATACGAGTAATCTCTTTCTGTTACTTGCCCCTCTTTGGCTTCGCTCTTGTCTTCGATGATGACACTCGGGTGTTCGAGCGTGGGTTTAACCATACCCAACTTCCCATCTCTGCCTTTCTGTGCGAGTTTTAGGTATTGGTTTTCGCCCATCTTGACATTGCCGATAGGCGTGCTAACGATACCATCCTCCCCAAAAAGAGCATACCAATTATCGGGTGTTAATTCTATTTCCTCAAAAGGTTCTGCCTCGTCCTCAATTTGTTTTAGGATGTTAGTTACTTCTTCATTTGTTAAGCCATTTTTTCCTCGCTCTGGGGTGCTTCCTGTGTTGTCCTCTGCACTTATTTGGCTCACATTGGTATTAGCTACGACATCGGTACTTGTCATACCCTGTGAGATAGAACTTAGTTCGGCGTTGGTTCGGACAGCCTCGTAGATAGATTTAAGATAGGGGCGTATATCGCTGCCCAAGTCCTCTATCATTTTCTTGGAGAACTGCGCAAAGTCCCGCACACCGCTTTCGATATAAGCCGCTCCGATAATCATATAGTCGGTGAATTCCTCAGGGTCAATACCCATATTCAGTCGGCTCTTGCGGGCTTGTATGCGTCGGCGTGCTGCTTCTACTGCACTTGCTGTTACGACTTTATTTTCTGCGAACTGCCGTTTCGGTTGCGCTGTACTCTCTTGCGTATCTGCAGCAGAAGTTTCAGCTGGTGCTGCAGCAGTCTCGTGCAGGTGCTGCGTGAATAGTCCCTGTGCTTCAGTCGTCTGCTCAGGAGTAAGTTGTTGGTCTATGACTTCCGGCTCGGCAGGTTCTGTAGGTTCGTTCTCCTCGTTAGTCGGCTCTATGGGTTCTTGTTGTAGTTCATAGCCTGCGTCTTGCAACTCTTTGAGAGTAAGAGGTCTGCCGCCACGCTGACCATTCTCGTTTATCAAATAGTAGTTGTCGCCATCTTTCTCGGCGGTAACGCTTGTCCCATTACCGACAAAGGTAACTCGCTCCGGCGTTGGTTCGGGCGTTAAGGGGTCGCTTTCGGGTTCGACGGGTGCTTCTCCATTTTCATCAATCGGCGTTTCATTGCTTTCCTCTGCAGGCGTCTCTGCATTATCTACCTCGCTTGTCTCCTCCTCTTTTGTCTGTACGGGAACGAGTTGGTCTATTGCCTGCTCGGGAGTGAACATTACCTGTCAGCCATCGGTGTCAATAAGGATATTGCCATCGGTGTCGTAATGAACCTGCGATGTTGCACCATCCGAATTAGGTATGGTTACCAAACTACCCTCAGGGAACATCTGTTGTGCTTGAAACTTGATATGCGATTGGCGTATCTCTCCCGCTGCATTCTCGGCTACTGTACCCTGATTAACGATTGTGAGAATGTCTTTGGTTGGTATCTGTCGTACGGTTCTGCTGCCATCTGCATTCTCGGTAACAACGATACAACTCTTGTCCGACTTCTCGGTGTCTATTTTGCCGTCCTCGTTATAAACGATATTCCCTTTTCGAATGTAAGAACGGGTTGTGTTGAGGTCATCACCAACGATGATAGCGTGTTCGAGATTTCCGCTCTTGGTATTGGCAAGCTGCTCGTAGTACTCTGTTATCTGCTGCTCACGAGTTTCCTGTCCTGCATTGGCTGCCTCTTGCACGAGGTCGTTGTTGAGTAGGTCTTTGTACTTATTCACAACGGAGTAGATAATCGCTTTCTTGTCATTTTCGGAAAGAGTATTATCCATAATTACTTCACGGAGATAGTCGTGTGCCTTACGACCAAACTCGCCCGAACGAGCCTCACTCATTATGTTGCTGAACGCTTGTTTCTGTTGGTCGGACATAGTCTTTTTGAGATTTGCCATATCCTTTGCGTATGCACCATAGTAGAGAGCCGTACTACCATACCCCATTACCAAGACAGACGGAGCAAGACCCAATACGGTATCTATCTGTCCGTCTAATGTGAAGCCTGCTTGTTCTCTATCGGTATCGGTAGTGAAAGCCATTTTCATTAAGCCGCCTACTTCCTCCTCCATTGTCTCCTCGAATAGACCGCCGAACTTTGACATTCTGCGTATCTCGGTGATATAAGGGTTCTTGAATATGCGGTTAATGCTTTGTACTACGGGATTGCCCTCTACCGACCGTACCAATCCGCCAAACATCTTGCTGCTTCTAAGAATAGCTTTGTTAGGCTTGAGTGCCCCAAATTTACCAAAGAATACCTCCGAGTAGTTCTCTACGAAATTATCTACTGTTGAGTTCCATAGAGCCTCTCCTAACCCTTGCTGACTACCCTCAACACGACCTGCATAGTCAAAGCCATCCTCTGTTTCTTTTAATTGAGGCAGAATTGTGCCCGTCATACGGGAGATAGTTCCCCCTTGAATTTTTGTAGGACTAAATACAGCGGTCATACCTGCTGCATAGCCTAAGTCAGCCAATGCAGTGCCCACATATTTAGTTCCGATTTTTATTGCAGTTTTCTTTGCCTTTTTCTTTCCTGCTGATACCAACCCCTTTTTTAGTGCATACTTGTATATAGCACGAGTAAGTCCATTGGACATAGCAAGTTCTGTCCCTGCCGTTGCCATAAACTGCAGCATAAATGGAATAGAGGCAGCAGTGGTCTGCCCTGCTTTGTACCAACGACCTAATTTGTCGGAGTAGTACATAGATGTTGCCATATAGTTAGCAGCAGATTCGAGTAGCAATTCTTCGTCTGCTGTTAGTGCCTTGCCCTTATCGGCTTTATCTGCTGCTGCCATAAGAGCAGCGGAACTTGTTAGTTGGGATAGACCATTGTCCCAAGTGTCCACCTTTGTTAATGTTCCGCCCAATGCCTTTCCAAAGCCCTTCCCTTCCTCTACTGCTGAAATCATCTCTTGTGCGTCCTCGGCGAATTTCTTAGCAGCGTTTAAGGTGTTTAGTTTCTCCATTTGCTGCATTTCTGCACGGCTATATCCGACCACAGCAGTATGCCTTGCTTCAGCAAAATTCTCAAAGAAACCTCTCTCCTCGGCTCGTTTTTCCTCCTCCTTTTTCAACTCCTCCATACGAGCATTGATAGCTTCATCAATCTTAGGAATAAGTTCTTCGTTTTGGTTCTTGGCTGCTAAGCTACCGAGTGTCTCATCGCTTTTCCTGCCGAACGACCATTTTTTCATAGCCTCGTCCTCGTAGCCCTTAAACGCACTCTCACGCTCTCTTTCGAGGTCTGCACCATACTTGTCCGAGAAAGCAGTAGCGAGTTCTTGGTTCATCTTCTCGCCATACTTTGTGTTGAATAGTGCATTGACCTCATCACTGTACATCTTGCCGTACTTGCTGCTGAACGCTTGGTTCAGCTCCTCGCTATACTGCTTGCCGTACTTATCTGTGAATATCTTGTTTGCCTCTGCGTTAAACTGCTCATCGGCTTGTTCGGGCGTCAGTTGTTTGCTATTGACCATTATTTGATACTTAGAGCGAGCCGCTGCGATATCGGGGTCGTTCTTTTGCAAGTTCTCATACTTGGTCTTGATATTCGCAAACTCTCTGCTGTTTTGGAGTGCTTGGTATCTCTTGACAATAGCTTGGTATTCGGGGTCTTGTTGTTGCAGTGCTCGGTATTTACCCACAATGTTGGCATACTCAGGGTCTTTTTGGAAAGCGTCAATATAGACTTTCTCGTTAGTAGCATATTCATCCTCTGCTTTTTTGAGTGCAGCCTTACCCTCCTCGGTGTATTGTCCCCAATTGCGTAAGTGTTCAACGGCGATGTCCGACTGTAGCATATCGGGTTTATACGATTGGTGCATAGCAGCCTCGTAGTCTGTGGTTGGCTGTGTGAATACTTGCGTACCCATAGCCTCGTTCATTTGGTCTTTGAACTGGTCTTGGCGTATTTTCTCATCCGTTAATGTCGGGGCAAACGGAACAGCAGTAGGCACATTCGAACCGCCTATTTGGGCAACCTCTGGCTTTTGCTCTTTCTCTTTTTGCAGCAGGCTTGTATTGCCAAGTGCCTCATCGGTTGTGAGGTTGGAGTTAGTAGAGGTTGTTGGATTGCTTTCGGGTTCGGGATTGTTGCCATATCCCATCAGTTTATTGAAAGTGATAGAGTCGCCGACATTAAGTCCTAAGTTCTGTGCTTTCTTGAATAACCAATCACGGCTTTCTTGATTTTTAAGTGCTGTGTCAAAAGTGTCGTAATCTTTTCCGACATTATAGCCCGCAGCCATCATTTTGTTATACAGCCATTGTTTGGACTCTTTGCTCCCTATGTTAGCGGTGTTTTGTTGATTATTGCTTTCCATATCCGTACTTCGCTTTTGTCAGTTGATTATTAAATACCCGGCATTGTGTTTTCATCTTTTACTGCAATACCCGGCATTGTACTATCGCTATTTGTTGAACTTGCAGCAACACTGCTGTTATTATTTCCGTCATCAACTAAGTCTTTGGGTTTAGTGTAAGTCCCACGAAATACAAAGTCTTTGCCGTTGTATTCTTTCGATTTTTTCCAAAGTTTCTGCACCTCTGTGTCTAAGGCTTCAAGCCGCTTTGTATATGGGAAAGAATAAAAACGCTCAGGAGTTGTGTTCCAACGCTTATGTGGGTCTGTTTCAGCAGGGTTATACAGCCCTGCTTCGATAAGTTCCGTGCGGAGCGCACGAATTTCTGGGTCAATCGTGTTATCAGGATTTTCCGGCTTCTCATCTGCAATCTTAGGCTCTATCTGCGAGATATATTTCTGCGCTACATCAAAGAATAGATTGCGGTAAGCGTCTGCCGATTGTTTATCCACTGTCATATCTTGATACCCTGTCGTCTTGCCTTTATCATCAGTCAACCGAACCTTGAAAGTAACAGTGCCGTCATTATTCACTCGACCATGACCGCTGCCACTTGCTCCATTGCCATCCGTGACCTCTCTAAATCTATTCGTTACCTCTTTGCCTCCGGTGGTAGTTGTTACCTTACCGCCGCCCGATGTGGTAGTCTGTTGGTCACCTCCTTGTGTCTGTTGCTGCTTAACCTTTACGGCAAAGTCTTTGATATACTGATTGGGCGTTTTCTGTCGCTCCTGCTCGTAAGTTAACTCTCTGCCTTTGACTGCGTCATCAACAGCTTTACCAAGTCCCTGCACGGTTAGATTAGCTTTGTCGGCGTTCTCGCCCGCTTTCTTGGCTATTTCATCTTTGTCACGCTTATACACATTACCACCTGCAGCAGCCGTAGCAATATCGGTCACTACACCTAAGGCATTACGCCAACCTGCCTCTTTCTGTTTGAAACGCTCTAAGCGGGCTTTTGCCTCCTGCTCGGCTTTGTACTTGTCAGGGTCGAAACCTAACAACGCACCCACATCGCCTTTGTACCGCCCTGTAGCAGGGTCTATATCGTAGGCATTGGCAAGTGGGTCTCTGTAGTTCGTATTAAACTCGTTTACCGCTGCTTGGTCTACGCTGCCATCTACTTTGCGGAACGGGCTGTAAGTAGCCTCTGTGTCGGTCGTTACCTTTGGGGTTGAGACAGTTGTCCTTACCTCCGGCTCTTTCGCCTCCGTAACAGTCTTTGCGTCGGTCGTCTTGACCGAACCGCTATTCAATCGTATCTTATCTGTCGCCATAGTTGTCTGTTATTTTAGACCATTGATGTTAGTTCTTGGCAATGCCCCTTCCGGTTTCCAAGACCCCAATTTAGTCGAAAAGCCAAGTTTGCTCTTAGCGTCAGCAATAGTAGCCGCCATAGAAGTTCTTGCTTTGCCCGGTGTCGCAACAGCCTCTTGGTATTTATAATTCGAAATTTCGGTTGCAGTTGGTTTTTCTACTTGCGGCTTAGCAGTATAGCTATCCAAGATACTACCAAACGCACTTGCGGCATTAGCAGCAAGATTAGCATAAGTGGTATTTCGCTCTGCCTTTCTCGTTTGGTCGTCCTTGAACTTATCGTGCTTGACAGTCTCCGCCTTGTCTAAGTAAGTATCTCTGTTTTTACTTGCGTCCTTAGTGACACCTCGCATAATGTCTGCACGACCCTCAGATATGCCTTTCTGTACCCCTAACGAATACTCAGGTGTTGCACCAGTGATAGCCGCTATGTTCTGTGCCGTCTCTGCCTGCGCCTGCGAGTCTCTATCATACTGACGCAACGCTGCTTGGTTCTCACTACGCGCCAATGGGTCTTCATAAGCCTTTGCCTCATTATACGCTACATGCCGTGCTGCCTCACTATCAGCAGCACTCTGTATCTTGCGGTTATTGACCGCAGACATAATACCACTCGCAGCTTGACCCGCTAATGATACTATCGCTCCCCAACCTATCATTTTTGTATCTCCTATTTTTGGTTATTATTTATACCCCTATACACCCACCCCCTATGGGGGTCTATACCCCTACCCATCGAGTGAAATGTATTCGGTTTTTGTCTATATTCTTTTTATGTGTATAGCAAGTCCCCTGCCTCCCCCCCCGCCTATGGGGGGTCTCGCCCCCTCCTCCTTTCTGCTTTGCTCTCCCTCTCCGGCTTGCTCGTTGTTCGTTGCTTGTTCGTTGTTCGTTCGTTCGTTGTCTCTCTCCGGATACTCGTTCGCTCTCTGCCCACACTCTTTGTCTCTCTCTCCTCTCTCTGCTGTCTGCATCTCTCTCTCGTGCGTGTATGCGTATGCGTGTGCGTGTGCGTATGTATACGCG
>CAVKVE010000093.1:0-7777 GCA_963659655.1 Bacteroidaceae bacterium
AACTATATTCCTAAAGGGAAACTATAGTCAGGTCATAAAAATAGCAGTCAGGGGACATCTAACTGCTATTATCTTTGTAATTATATGCGCTCCAAATTCGAGAGGCGGAGCCAGCCTTGGTTGTTGCCCACACGGATATTGCCCCACTCGCCGAGCGTCTCGACAATGGTCACCTTGGTACCCTCGTGGATAGTAAATAGGTCGGTACCCGAACGGTCGGGCGAAGATTTGACATTGACAATGCCCTGCGTGATAATTGCCTCGGCACGAACCGCGTCGCGATGGTGCAACGAGCCGGCATTGACCCCGCTCACTATCGTCAGCACGAGCAGTACACATGCGATATAGAACGCCGTCTTACGCAGCCAAACCGTGCGGCTCAAGAGGAACAGCAGCAGCCCTATCAGCGTGACAATAAAGGACGCCACCGAGAGCCACATCCAGACCTGCTCGGTGAGGCTGTTGCGGAGGGCTTTTGCCCAATTGCCGATGAAGAACGACTGCGTGTCGGTGATATTGTCCGTAATACGGGACTGAGCGAACTCCAAATTGTGGCGAGCATCGGAATAGGCGGGACGCAAGCGCAACGCTCGCTCGTAGGCAAGGATGGACTGCGCCAACTCGCCCTGCTTGAAATAGGCGTTGCCGAGATTATAATAGACCACGGCATAGTCCTTGCTCAGCGTACCTTCGGCAGTGGTAAGGGAATTCTCGTAACATTGCACCGCTTCGGCATAGTTGCCGGCGGCATACTGCTCGTTCCCCGCCTGCCACTGAGCAAACGAGGCGTTATCTTGGGCGGCAACAGAAGCAGCCACAAGCAGCCCAATCATGCAATATAGTATTCTTTTCATGAGGTCCTTAATTAGTTGAGAGTTGAGTGTTGAGTGTTTAGCGCAGTTTGGAGTTGAGAGTTTAGAGTTTCTCGTTCTCCAAATGGTCGATGAGTTGGCTGGTTGCCTTATAAAGATCCGCCATGGCATGGTCGGTGGAGGGCGCATAGCGGGCAAACTCCGCCGTAGAAAGCACCTCGATGACCTCGTTGATAAGCGTATCGGCAACGCCCTTACCCCGCAAAATGGTGGCAATATTGTCCTTATTCAGGTCAGCCGTCGGGATACTGAGGCGGTCGCTCAGGTACTGCTTGGCTGCCCGCTCGATTTCCTCGTAGAACGCCTCTTTCTTATTCTCCTGCAGCAACTTGTCGGCAGCACGGAGGCGTTTCTGCGCCACCTTGTTGGCACGCTTGTAGCGCACGCGGGTGGCATCGGCATTCTCACGAATCTGCTTATGGAAAATGATGAACAGCAGAACGGCTACAGCCAGCGGCACAAGATAGAGCAACCAGAAAGCCCAACTGCCATACGCCACAAGAGTGGGGCGCGCAGGGGTGAGCGAGGTTGCGTTGGTATGAATATAACGAATATCGGAACCTAACTGCTTGATATCCTCCTTATTGACATAGTTGGTCGGGGCATTGGTGGCAGAGGCAGATTCGCCGGCACCCTTCTTGACATGAATGGTATATTCGGGAGTGGTAAGGGTCTTGTAGGTATCGCTCTCGGTATCAAAATAGGAGAAGGCAACCGACGGCACGGTATAGTCGCCCGAAGCACGCGGTATCGCCAGATACTCAATGGACTTGGTGCCGCTGACGCCCGCTGCGGTGGTCTTGAAATTGTTGGTCACCTTGGGGTCGTACGGCTCGAAGCCCTCCGGCCAATCAACCGACGGGGTCTTGAGCAACTTCATATTGCCCGTACCCGAAATATCGAGGCGGATGGTAACGGCATCGTTGGTCTCCACCTCGGTCTGCGAGATAGAGGGCGAGAGCGTGAACTGCCCCACTCCACCCGAAAAGCCTGCGGGCTTGCCCGATGGCAGGGACTCGACATGAATCGTAACACCCGGCGCCTTGATAGCCCGTGTGACATTGGTATAAGTGCCAAAGAAATCGTCGAAAATACTGCGCACCTGCGCACGGGTCTGCACACGCAAAACCGCCTCGAAGGTAGCCGGATCGATTTGAATATCACCCGAATGCTGCGGATAGAGCAGCGTGCGGTAGAGCGTTGCCGTCTGGTAGTTGCGGCCGTTGTAATGCTCCAACTCAGTCTGAATCTCGCCCTGCTCGAGGTCTTGCTTCAGGAAGCCCGTAAACTCGGGAATCTTGGTATTGTTGGTGAACTGCGCCACATCGACGCCCGCAAAATAGAGCTTGTAACTCAAGAGGATAGCCTCCTGCTCATGCACACGGGTCTTGCTGACTATCGTGCGGATAAAGAGGTTCTCGCTGCTGACAGAGCCGCCGGCATTGTTCTGCTGTTGCTGCTGCGACTGCTGCGTGCTTGCTTGACGGGAAGGCTGCTGCGACTGTTGCGGCTGCTCGTCCTCCGGCAAGACCGTGATACGCACGCCATTGGAAGTATAGGTATCGCCGCTGACACGGATGCTTGCGGGGGCAATGGTGAAAGTGCCCTCACGCTGCGCCATGAGCGTATAGGTATAGGTCTGCTGAAACGAAGAAGTTCGCTTGCCATTGACAAACGAAGTGGAAGAAGAGGTGGACTGATAAGGCCCTGCAAGGACATCGAAATCGGTAATCTCGGCTATCTGCAAATCCTTGCTGCGCTGATTGACCGAATAGGTCAGCTGGAACGGACGCCCCACAATGACCTGCGAGGGGGCAGAGGCTCGGAACACCACATCGTCTGCCCACGCAGCACTACTCGCCATGCACAAAAGGCACAGCATCAAATTCATTATCGTTGTTATTCGCTTCATCGTTATTCAATTTGTAAATGTGTCAATTTGTAAGTTTGTAAATTGCAACCGAATTTACAAATTTACAAATTATTCATTCCTACCAGTCTTTCTCCACACGACGCTTCTGACCCTGCGAGCGCTGCATCTTCTCTTGTGTTTCCTGCTCGTCTTGCTCTAAGGCCTGCAGAATCTGCTCGGCAGTCTCTTTGTCCATCTTGGAGTCGTCTTGCTCCTCTTGCTGCTGTGGCTGCTCCTGCTGCTGGTCCTGCTGATTCTGCTCGTCCTTATTTTGGTCTTGGTTCTGTTGGTCTTGATTTTGCTGTTGCTGCTGTTCCTGTTGCTGCTGATTTTGGTCTTTGTTTTGGTCTTGGTTCTGCTGCTGTTGTTGCTGTTGTTGCTGCAACATCTGCATCGCCTTGACCAAATTGTAGCGGGTGTCGTTGTCCTTGGGATTGTTACGCAGGGACTCCTTGTACGCAGCGACCGCCTTATCGTACTGCTGCTGAGCAAAATAGGCGTTACCAAGATTGTGGTAACTCTCGCTCAACTGTTTCGTATGGTCTTTATCGTCAATCAGTTGCGCTGCCTTCTGCCACTCGGCTTGTGCCTCCGGGTACTTGTCTTGCTTGAAGAGCGCATTGCCCAAATTGTAATGGCTCTCGAAAGAGTTCGGGTTCTTCTCCAACCCACGGCGATAATCCACCTCGGCGGCGGTATAGTCCTGCTTTTGGTATTGCTTGTTGCCTTTGCGCACATCGGGCGCTTCCTGCTGGGCATACGCACCGGCAAACAGACCGACAACGCTGAATAGTATAAGAATTGTACGCTTCATAGCCAGCCACATCCTTAATTCATAATTCGTAATTCTTAATTAGCACTCACACTCGCTTTTGATTCGTTGAAAATGTCCAGACGAGTGAGCGACTTGTTCTTGCGGTTGAAAATAAAGAAATCGACCACCAACAGCAGCAATGCCACCAGCGCGAAAGACTGGAACTGCTCGTTGTACTCGGTATAGACCTTAGTCTCTATCTCGGTGGTAGCCAACTGATTAAGTTCTTTCTCGACCGCACGCAAGGCGGTATTGGTATTGTCGCAACGGACATACATACCATTGCCCGCCTTGGCTATCTCGCGGCACATATCCTCGTTGAGGCGGCTGACAACCACATTGCCCTGACGGTCTTTGCGGTAGTTGTTCGTGCCGGGCAGAGGAATAGGCGAACCCTCGGGCTTGCCGACGCCGACGACAATAATCTTGATACCCATCTCCTTGGCACGCGTGGCAACCGCTACGGCATCGTCCTCGTGATTCTCGCCATCGGTGATAAGCACAATAGCACGGCTGGCATCGGACTGCTCGCTGCCAAACGAGCGGATAGCGGTCGTGAGTGCCGCACCGATAGCTGTACCTTGGGTCTTGATAAGGGAAGGGTCGATGGTATTGAGGAACATCTTGGCGGACACATAGTCGCACGTGATCGGCAACTGGGTGTATGCCTCGCCCGCAAAGACGACCAGACCGACCTTGTCGTCCACCATCTGGTCGATGAGTTTGCCCAACATCTGTTTGGACTTATCCAAACGGCTCGGGGCAACATCTTCCGCCAACATAGAATTGGAAATATCGAGCGCAATCATCGCCTCGATACCCTGCCGCTTGACGGTCTGCTCACGCTGCCCGTACTGTGGGCGTGCAGCAGCAAAGATAAGCAGCACAAGGGCGAGCATCAAGAGGGAAAACTTGACGGCAGGGCGCACACGAGAGGCGTTAGGCATCAGTTCTGCCACCAACTCCGGGTCGCCAAAAGCACGCAACTGACGGCGCTTGCGGCGTGTATAGGCGACAAACGCACCTATCAGCACCGGCACTGCCAGCAGCAGCCACAACATATCTATATTTGCGAAACGAAACATGGTTTCTAATGAACAATTAAGAATTAACAATTAACATACAAAGTATGGTCGATTGAGCATTGCAAGACGACTCCTTATCAATTTGTAAATGTGTAAATTAGGCAATTTATAAATCCTCTATTCACTTACACATTTACAAACTCCCCTATCAGTTCGTTACGGTGCGGAGGACGAAGTAACGCAACAGGATTTCCAGCAGCAGGCACAGCAAGGCAGACACCAAGAACGGCGCAAAGATGTCAGTATGCTTGGAGTACTCACGCACACGCAGTTTGGTCTTCTCGAGTTGGTCTATCTGCTCGTAGATCGATTTCAGGCTGGAGTTGTCCGTGGCACGGAAATACTGCCCGCCCGTGGTAGAGGCAATGCGCTGCAAGGTCGATTCGTCGAACTCGCTGTCCATCATCATATACTGTACCCCCACAGGCGTCTGCACCGGCACACGCGCTTGTCCGTGCGAGCCGACGCCGATCGCATAGACACGGATGCCGTAGGTCTTGGCTATCTCCGCCGCTGTCTGCGGGTCGATGTCGCCACGGTTGTTCGAACCGTCCGTCAAGAGGATAATCACCTTGGACTTGGTGGCGGAGTCTTTCATACGGTTGACGGCGTTCGCCAAACCCAAGCCTATCGCCGTGCCGTCCTCTATCATGCCGAACTTGACGGACTGGAAGAGGTTAATCAGCACCGCATGGTCGGTAGTGAGCGGGCATTGCGTGAAACTCTCGCCGGCGAAGACCACCAAGCCTATCTGGTCGTTGGGGCGGGCGATGACAAAGTCGGACGCCACCTGTTTGGCTGCCTCGAGGCGGTTGGGCTTCAAGTCCTCCGCCTGCATGGTACCCGATATATCGAGCGCCATCATGATGTCGATACCCTCTGTGGACTCGGACGACCAACGGTTGGTCAGTTGCGGGCGTGCCAAGGCGACAGAGAGCAGCGTGATAGCCGCCACGCGCAGCACAAAGGGCAGGTGGAGCATATAGACCCGCGCAGACTTGGGCTGACGGCGCAGCGTTGCGCCGTTAGCTATCTGCAGGCTGGCATCGGACTTGTGCAACTCGTAGATATACCAACCCACGATAGGCACAAGCAGCAGCAATAGAAATAAATATGCAGGACTCGAAAAAGTCATGGTTATGCGTTATTAGAGGTTTTCTCGGTAGCAGAGGCAGCGGGCGTTGCATCCGGCGAGGCGGCAGCCTTGGTGTTGGCAGACGGAGCCTGCTTGCCGGCAGCGTCAGAGGTCGGTTCTGCTTCGGGCGAAGGCGTGGTCTCCGCTACGAAATCGTAGGCAGTGCGCAGGGCGTTCTCGTTCTCTTCCGGCGTGGCGGTCCACTTGGCGAACTTGACCAAGTCGGCGAGAGTGAGCATCTGGCGCAGGCTGTCGAAGAGGTCTTTCTTGTTCTTCATCAGCGGTTTGAGGGCGGAGAGTGTCTCATCGCTCGTCTTTTCCGTGCTCGAGACCTCGTAGCGGCGGGAGATATACTCGCGGATGACATCGGTCAACTCGGTGTGATACTCTTTGACCTTACCGTCTTGCCATATCTTCTCGGCTTTGATCTCATCCAATTTCTCAAGGGCAACCTCCTCGGCGGGACGGAGTTGCTTCGGGGCTGCTTCGGGAATATAGCCTTTTCGGTGGCGCAAAATATAGCGCACCAAGAAGTAGATTCCCACACCGAGCAGGGCAATACCCAAGCCCAACAACACCCAACGGAAGATACCCCACCACCAAATCGGGGCGTCCTGTATGTCCTTAATGTCCGTTATCGCCAAGGCGGTATCGACCTCGAAAGGCTGCACCACATTGAGCGACAGCGGCTCCGACCACAAGGTATCGCCGTCGGCGACAAACGCCTGCGGGGCAATATAGAAAAGCGAGTCTTTGAACGAAGTGAGCGTCAGCGTTTGGCTCACCTGCACCCGCCCGTCGCCCAACGAAGCCGTATCCACCGAGGTGCGGCGGACAATCTCAATCTCCGGAATAAGCGTCTCGGCATACTGCGGCCACTCGACCTGCTCACCCGCACCGAGTGTAGCGGTGAGGTGCATATCGGTCTGGTCGCCGATAAAAAGCGTCGTCGAATCGATGGCGGCAGAAACTACTATGGCTAACAGGAAAGACATCTTTTCTAATTAAAAATTAAGAATTAAGAATTAAGAATTAGTTTTGAAAAGACGCATCAAAGCCCGTACATAGTCCTCGTCGGTGCGGATGGCGATGGAGTTGATGCCCGTCTTGGTGTAGAGCGTCTGCAGGTTGTCCTGCTGGGTGCGCCATGCGGCGGCGTAGTTGTCCCGCACGCTGCGTATCGCCGTATCCACCCATATACGCTCGCCCGTCTCGGCGTCTTTCAACTTCAGCAAGCCCATATCGGGCAACTCGGCATCGCGGCGGTCGTAGATTTGTATCACGCTCAGGTCGTGCTTGTGCGAGGCGATGACTATCGGCGTCGCGCCTATCTTCTTGTCGGGCTGTGCGGCAAAAGCAGGGTCTTGGCAATCGCTGATGAGGAACGCCGTGCAGCGACGCTTCTGCGCATTGGCGAAATAGTGGAGTGCCCCGTTGATGTCCGTCCCCGTGGAGGTCGGTTCGAAAGAGAGCAACTCGCGGATGATATGCAGCACATGCGATTTGCCTTTCTTGGCGGGGATATACTTCTCTATCTTGTCCGAGAAGAAGATAACGCCCACCTTGTCGTTGTTCTCGATGGTGGAGAAAGCGAGCGTCGCCGCCACCTCTGCCATCATGTCCCGCTTGGTCTGTGTCTGCGTACCGAAATTGCGGCTGCCGCTGACATCGACCAACAGCATTACCGTCAGTTCGCGCTCCTCCTCGAAGACCTTGATATAGGGTTTGTTCAGACGGGCGGTTACATTCCAATCGATCGAGCGGACATCGTCGCCGGGCTGGTATTCGCGCACCTCAGAGAACGCCATACCGCGCCCTTTGAATTGGGAGTGGTACTCGCCCGCAAAGATGTTGCGACTAAGGCTATGGGTCTTAATCTCTATCTTGCGTACCCGCTGTAATAATTCTTCTGAAGTCATTGCCATACACTTTCAACTATAAACTTTCAACTGCGCTAAA
>CAVKVE010000093.1:7925-9077 GCA_963659655.1 Bacteroidaceae bacterium
GTGATATTGTTGGCCTCTGCTTCGTAGGTCAAGCCGATACGGTGGCGCAGCACATCGTAGCTGACGGCACGCACATCCTCGGGGATGACATAGCCGCGGCGATGTATAAAGGCGTACGCACGCGCCGCACGCGCGAGGTTGATGCTGGCACGGGGCGAACCGCCGAAACTAATCATCGACTTGAGGTCGCCGAGCCCGTACTCCTCGGGGTTACGCGTAGCGAACACAATATCAACGATATACTTCTCTATTTTCTCGTCGAGATAGACCTCGTTGACCACGGCACGCGCTTTCTTTATATCCTCGGTGGAGAGGATAGGCAGCACCTGTTTTTTCTCGCCCGAAATGTTCTGACGGATAATCTGTTGCTCCTCTTCTTTCTTGGGATAGCCGATGATAACCTTGAGCATAAAACGGTCGGTCTGCGCCTCGGGCAGCGGGTAAGTACCCTCCTGTTCGATAGGGTTCTGCGTGGCGAGCACGAGGAACGGGTCGCCCAACTTGAATGTCTCCTCACCGATGGTTATCTGTCGCTCCTGCATCGCCTCGAGCAGGGCGGATTGCACCTTTGCGGGCGCACGGTTTATCTCGTCCGCCAATACGAAATTCGCGAAGATAGGGCCTTTCTTGATGTGGAATTCCTCGGTCTTCTGCGAGTAGATTTGCGTGCCGAGTACATCGGCAGGCAGCAAATCGGGCGTAAACTGAATACGGGAGAAGTCGGCTTTAATCAAATCCGCCAAGGTCTTGATAGCCAAGGTTTTTGCCAAGCCCGGTACGCCTTCGAGCAGGATATGTCCGTCGCTCAGAAGACCGATAAGCAGGCTCTCGACCAAGTGTTTCTGCCCTACGATGACTTGATTCATACCGAGGGTCAGGGCGTCTACGAAGGAACTCTCACGCTCGATGCGTTCTTGCAGTTCCCGAATATCTACTGTGGTTTGCATAGTTATGTATGTTTTTGCTGTGCATGGGCAGGCGTCGCTATGGGTGGCTCAGCCTGTCTGCGCTCATTTATATTCGCTGTTCCTTCGGGGCTGGTTCGGCATTGCCCCGCTTTTTTCGGTATTGCAAACTTTGTGCCAAAACACGAAATGAATACTATACAAGCAGCATATACAAATAGCCGTACCAACAACACATAGGATTTTT
>CAVKVE010000094.1:0-9062 GCA_963659655.1 Bacteroidaceae bacterium
TTTTGATTGGTGTAGGCTTGCGCAAGCAAGTCTATTTTTTTGTCTTTGTTGTAGACCTGCCTAAGCAAGTCTGTTTTTATCGAGACAGCCTGGTAGTCCGCTTGTAGCACGACATCATACAGACCTACGAGAAAGACCGTATCTACATCCACCAATGGGGCAACCCCATCTTTCGTAGCGCCGGAGCATACGCTATTAGACACGGTGCGTGGGCAGAAAGATGAGGTGGCACGATTGACGCAGGAGCGATGCACACGGCTTGGCTGTTTGGACAGAGAGCCGCCCCTGTGCACGATTGTCGCCCTGTCGTTCTTGGTGGTGACGGCTGTGTTCTACGGAGTATGGTATCTCATCATCTGCACGGAGTAAGTCAATTAACAATTAACAATTAACTTGCAAACACGGGTTGACTACATAGCAGCATTCTATACGCTTATTGTTGCGAGTGAATATGTACAGTACCCGTCAGCACTTCTATCTCCACGCGTCGGTTCATCTGTCGGTGTGCCTCCGAGTCGTTCGGTGCAATCGGGTCTTTCTCTCCGTGTCCGGTTGTTTTGATGCGCTTGCCATCGATGCCTCGCTTTATCATCTCCTGTCGTACGCTCTTAGCGCGCCCTTCCGACAGCACTTGATTCGATTCATCCGAGCCGACATCATCGGTGTGTCCCACAATACGAATCGTCACATCCGGATTCTCCGACAGCATCTCGTATAGTTCCTGCAGTGCGCTCTCCGACGAAGGCAGTATGCGTGTCTTGGCCGTAGCGAAATACATATTATGCAGCACAAATGAGCGTATCTTAATCGGTTCCATGGTCACATCCACCGCAGTCCTATTGGGTGCTATCGTATCCACAAACGGCTCATAGTTTTCCGCTGTTGCACTGATGATGTATGTCTCACGGCCGTCTATCTTGCTTGTCAGCACATTTTGTAGCGAGTCGGAAGTTGTCCGTGCCACGATGGTCCCGTCCGGCCTGCTTATCGTCACCTGTGCGGCAATCGGGCGCATTGATAGCGCATCGGTCACCGTCATTTTCAGATTCGTGTACGGATAGAGAGCCACATAGAGTGTGTCGTATGCATCTCTATGCTGATAGGTTATCGTATCCACGGGCAGGTGTGAGCCGCGCGAAGCATAAATTTTGTAGGTTCCTGCAGGCAGTGCCTTACCAACTCTGCCATATTTTGTGTCTGTAGCCTTATCGAGCCGAACCTTATGCTTCTTCACTGTCTCGAATATCTGCACCCGCGTGCCCGGCAATTTCGTTTCGGTTGCCTCATCCGTTGTATACACATACAGATACGGATTTGCCATTGCCCCCTTCTTGGGTGCTTTTTTCGGCATCTCGAATCGTACAGCCACCTTCACTCCCAGCAAGAAATTATGCAGTGGCACATTCTTGTGCGCCGAGTATCCCAACATCGAGTAGGGCTGCAGGTCGGTCAGTCCGTTGAATGCCACGATTCCGCCGGTGCTGTTTTCTCCCTCAGGAACCGGATTTGCCGAATAAGAATGCAAGGAAGAAATACCATAATCCGCAAAGAGTGCAATGCGCACATGCGTACGCTCTCGCAGGGTCTTTTTTCGGTGCAGATTATGATAGCGCTGTGCTCTATCCATGCGTTTGCGTTCTTTCTCGTTGGCCCATGCCCGTTTGTCGAGATTCAGTCCCACCTCCGCCGATAGCATTGCGTTGAACGGCGAGTACTTAACGGCTTGCTTTGTGCCTTCTATCTCGAATGTACGCATATCATGTGTCGGCAAGTTGTAGAGCGGGTCAATTATGTCGTCGTCGGTTGCCCAAGTCTGCACCTGCGACCTGCTTTTTGTGTTTCCGCCAAAGGGTAGGAATCCCAATTTTGCTCCCACGAGGAAGTATGCTTTTTCCCATTGTCCGCCCACCATAACCGGTACATGCGCCACCGCGTAGTGTGTGCGTTCCTCGAAATTAGAGAATGAGTAGTGATATGCCATACTCGGATATTCTTGTACGGTCGCCGTGTAGTCGCCGACAGGCAATCTGTTGCGGCTTGACTCGAATTGCACACCGAGTCCCGTATGTAGCAGAAAATGCTGATATTCAAACTCGTAGAATAGCGACCCGTCTACGCCCCAACCGGACAGCGGTTTGGCAACGCTTTGATAGGGTTTCCATATATCTCCGAAGAACAGGTGCGAGTAGCCTGCGCCTGCGTCTATTCCGATATAGTGTGTCGGGCGGGTGTCTACTTGTGCTTGCATCGATATTGTTACAGCCAGCAAGGCAAATAAATAGATCAATCGTTTTTTCATGCCATGCCTCCTGTTAGTATACCAATAGTTTTTGCACGGTCTGTTGTCCGTCATCCGTCGTAAAGGTCAGCAGATACAGTCCTGTCGCCGCAGGTGCTTCAATGGTATTCTCGCCTGCTTCCATAGTCATATCTTCGACCACTTTTTGTCCTTCTCGGTTGTATGCCTTGAGTTGCCCTCGTTGGTTGGTGCGCACGCGTACGGGTGCGTTCGTTTCCACAACGCTTGGTCGTACTACCAGTGTCACCGTTGTGGGTTGCTCTGTCGGCGAGAACGGGCAGCATATTAGTGTCACCCCATCGATTTGACGGGTTACTTCTACCTGATAGGTATGCCCATCCAGTCCGTCATCCGGCCGATACAGCGTGCTGTTTGTTTCTCCTGTCAGGGCTTGCCCATCCATATACCATTGATACGCACTGAATCCGCCCATTCGGTCGTAAAAGGTTTTCCGCACTGCCAGCAGGTCGTTCCAGCGCTGAGTCAGCAGTGAGTCGCCTGCATAGTTAATCTGCACCGGTATCGTTGTGTAGAAGGGTTGGCAGAACGAGTCCTGTACTGTAATTGTCAACTGATAGTATCCCGGCCGCATCGTGTCGGGCAGCAGCGGCAGCGTCACGCCTTGCCGAATATCTATATCGTTCCATACGGCCACTTGCTGTGTCACGGTGTCCCGCAGGCTGAGCGTGTACGACACCGGGCTGCCCGCTATCGTAGTATATTCCAGCGTCGGTGTTTCCGTGTTGTGGCAGATCTGCAGGCTCTGCTCGCTCCATGCTATCTGCAGTTGCGGATGTACAGTCAGGTGCAGTTCGTGCAGCACATAGCCGCACGAGTTCACCGTGCTTGCCTCTTTGTCGTAGCATACCGTGTCTTGCATGGGCGCATAAACCATACTGCGCCATGTATACGAATCGCCTTGACATATTGTGTCATAGTAGAAAGTAGTTTCCACGCTATCCACGCTCAGTTGCAGGTGGGTAACACTGTCGCAGCCGAATTCCGATTGCAGCCGCAGCGTATATTCTCCCGCTTCGGTTTCGTCGAATCCGTTTTCTTGATAGGCGTTCCCTTGACAGATTCGCGCCACAATGGTGCTGTCGTATTCCGGATGCACGGTCAAGTCGAGTCGCACAATACTGTCGCACCCGTGCATCGAAGTCAGATACTGCACATACACTCCTGTGGTGTCCGCCGAGAAATTATTTTCTTCGTATCGTTCCGAGGCACAGATTTCCGCCTTAATGGTGTAGTCATACACAGGGTTCACGGTCAAGTGCAGCGTCACGACACTATCGCAACCGATATAGTTTTGCAGCGTATCTATGTAGGTACCCGCCGTGGCATAACTTCCGCCCTCGTAGGTAAATGTATCGCCTTGACAGATAGACACATACATCGAACTGCTCTGCGGTCCCAGAATCGTCAGATCCACTATGTTCCATGTGAGCAACCCGTCGGGGCGCAGGGTATAGAATTCTCGGTGTCCCGACTGTGTGAGCAGCGTATCGCCTACCTGCAGCGTCTCGCCGTAGCATATCGTAGTGTCCAGCAGCGTCGTGTCGTTGCCGAAATAGGCGATATAGAGCGTATCATGCTCCGCCACCACCACGCGTGTTGCATTCGTGTTGCCGTCATGCCAGTATCGGAATACATAGCCCGGCAGCGGTGTAGCCACTATCGTGTCAAAGGCAGCAAAGTGGAAAGTCCCCGATCCCGAAGCAGTACCTTTCGTAGTGTCGGCCGAAACCACTTTAATGGTCACGTCCTCGTATAGCAGCGGCTCCGGCGGGTTGGTCGGATTGAATATTGTGGTGTCGCCGTGCCCGATATAGTCATACACCGCCGTAAACGCCACCGTGCTGTCCCCCATCGTATAGGTAGCCGTTGTCTGCGTGTCGTAGGTCTTTCCGTTCAGCATCCAGTAGCGGAACACATAGTCCGTGTTTCCCGCTGTCGTGAGTGTTACGGCCTCATCGGGCGGCAAAATCTCGCTGTCCGTAGTAGTAGTTCCGTAGGTCATCCGGCTGACGCCTGCAGATCGCGGATAGGTCCGCACCGTGATGAGGTGTTTTTCTACCAGTTTGGCAACAAACAGAGCCGCCGAGTCGCCCACGGTGTAGGTAAACGAAGTCTTCTGCTCGTTGTATGGGTAGCCGTTCAGTGTCCAGCCACGGAAGGCATACTGCGTATAGGGCACCACCTGTATGGTCGTTTTCTGCCCCGCTGTGTAGGTACCCGACCCGCGCGTGTATCCGCCTGTCAGCGGTTCTGCCGTCACCTCCACCAATTGCGACAGGTAGGGTTCCGGCGGGTTGGTCGGGTCAAACGGCTCTATCGGCACCACAGGCGGTGTGTAGTCGTAGTGTGCGATAAATACCACCGCCGAGTCGCCCATTGTGTACGACAGACTCATCTCCGTAGAGTACGCCACGCCGTTCAGCGTCCATTGGCGAAAGGTGTAGTCTTTGTTCCCTTTCGTGCTTATCTGCACCATCTCTCCCACGGCATATTTGCCGTCGCCCGTCGCCGTACCCGCCGTGGTAGGGCTTACGCCCACCGTCAGCGTGCGGGTGACCATCGGTTCAGGAGGGTCTATTGGGTTGAAGTCAGCATACGCGCCAACCCCAACCGACAGCATCGCAAGTAGGATGCTCAGTATCCGTCGGGGTCTCATCGAATCACAATTTTCTGTGTGCCGTTTTCAGTCTTAACAATATAGGCTCCGGGAGCGATGTTCAGTCCTTCGAGATAGCCGTTTTCAAGCACGGTAGCGCCCGTCAGTGTGTATACCGATACACGCCCGTTGGTGTTTTGTATCAGTTCCTCCATCGAGGTGGCTGTGTTAGGCGCTTTGGCTTTGGTGGTCAGTGTGAATCGACTGATGTTCATGCCCGCTTCGGTTTCAAAGCTATAGTCCCCCATCGTCAGATCCACCTCGCAGTGCGCAATGTTGTCATAGATGGCTATCGTCGTGTCCATTTTCTGAGCCGCCAGCGTGAGCGTGCCGCTCGCGGGGGCATAGTATCCCAGGCGTATGGTCTCGCCGTTGGTCGTTGCAGGCCGCTCGTTGATGCTGTATTGCTCGCCTTGCATACCGATCGTGAATAGTTGCACAGGCATCGGAGCCGACATCATCTTTGCAGCATCTACCCCTAATTCATAGTCGTTGGAGGCTTCTGCGTTGAATACGATTGTCGTTTTGTCGGTGTAGGCTCCGTCCGTCAGCGTAAGTTTTACAAATTGGCGCTGATTGCTTACCGACTTGCGGCTGCGAGCCGGTGCGGCTTGTTTGCCCGACATCTTCGTTTGTGCCTGCATGCGTGTCTCACGCCCGGCAGCGGGGAAAGTCATTTCGGTTCGTGTAGCGTTCTGCACGAAGAATCCCTCCAATGGCAGGAAGTGGTAGGTATCGTCGCCGGGTCGATAGGTATCATACCCCACGCCGTTCCAGCATATCACGGGATAAGTAAATCCGATGCTGTATAGGCTGTCCATATCGAGATAGGTTATGTAGGGGTTGCCCACCATATTCCAGTTGCGGTCCCATACATTTACCGAAGCATCGCCGTAGGTATAGAGAGGAGTCGATATATCCGTGTTGGGTAGTTTCGGGTTCTTATATACCAGTCGCAGCGTATCGTCGTGTGCGGCTTGGAATATGTAGCCTTGAGCGTTCTTCATCTTCACGCCTACAGGCACGTTCTGCCAGCCGCCGCTGCCGTTCGTAGCACGAATTTGTCCGTCGTAGTACCGCACTACAAACTCGCTGTTGCAGTGAATGTTCTCTCTGTCTATATCAAATGGGAAAGTCAGGAAGTGCCACTTGTCTTTGGTCTGTAGATAGTTCAGTTCCAGCGTGTCAATGCTGATGTTGTCGTCTGTCAGTATCGATGACCCCGTTTCCGGCGTAGATGTGTCCGTTATTTTGCCGAAAGAAAGTGTCGAGTCGCCCACGATGATCAGTCCGCCGCCGGGGTTAATATCCACATCGGGCGAGCCGTCTATCGAGCCGTGGTCGCCGCCCAGCGTGTAGTCGCCGTTCAGGTAGAAGTAGTCGTACGCCTCGTCAAATTCAACCAATTTCACGAACTGCGACCACTGTGTGTCGTAGAAGTAGGTCAAGAAACTCGTGCGTGGCACATAGAGCCAAGCCACTTTGTAGCAGTCAAAGGTCTGCTGCTGAATGCTTGTCGGCTCCACGGTGTAGGTATACACTTTCGATACATTCGGGCAGCCTGTAAAGGCGTAGTTCTGTATCGTGCGCAGCGAACTCGAAATTTTTATCACATCGAGTCCGGTGCAGTTTTGAAATGCGTAGCTCTCTATGGTTTCTATGCTTGGCGGCAGCACAATGGTGTCGAGCGCCACGCAATGCTCAAAGGCGTATGGTTTGATTATCTTCAGTTTCTCCGGGAACTGCTTATTTTTCAATGATATGCAGTGTGCAAAAGCCGCCTCATAGATAGTATCCAGACTTGCGGGCCAAACAATCTCTTGCATTTTCCCTTGCCCCCCGAACACTGCCTTAGGAAGAATATGCATTTTGCTCCCCGCCGCAAAGGTAGCCTTTTGGATACGGCCTCTACCCATACTATTTGACCACCAACTATTTATAGATATACCCGACTGCCCTGCATAATATGTATTACCTATATGACATTCCACCTCACTACCTCTCGCACACGCAAATGCTCCTACGCCCATTTTCTGTACATTGGCAGGTATCGTAATAGCTGTCAGTCCGCTGCTGAGAAATGCACCGCCACCAATCGTAGTCAGACTATTCGGCAGCGTGATATTTTCCAACGAGTAGGTATTCTCAAATGCGTTCTCACCAATCTCCGTCAGCCCATCCTGCAGCCCCACATATTTCAGCGAGGTGCAGCCGTAGAACGACTTCGTTCCGATGGTCTGCAGTCCGGGTTGGCAATACACGCTGTCCAAGTTTTGACAATCGATGCAGCAGTCGTGTATCGAAACAAGGTTCTTCGGCAGATAGAGTACCTGCAGCGGCAGTTCTCGGAACGACCAGTCCTCGATCATGTTGTCGTGTGTGCAGTAGCCCGTATAGTATTCATAGCTGTTTCCCACCACGCTTGCGTTCGATAGGTCAAGCGTCTTCAGGTTCACCATCTTGTTGCGGATCACCATGATGTCGTAACTATTAATGCTGCCGTTCACCTTCAGCCACACCACTTTCGTCAGGTTCGATTCGCCTACCGCCACATGGAGCGACGACTGATTAGCCGCAGCCGTCACCGTCACCTCTACCTTGCTCGTGCTGCTCTCCGGCAGTATGCGGCCCGCCATTTGCGAGTAGATAGCCGCATTTCGATAGGTATCCAGCAGTGTATCCGGAACCAGCACCGTTGCTTTGGCGTTGCAGAACTCCACGCTGCTGATCGTAGGAGGCACTGCAGAGCAGAGATGAATGACAGGGCTTCCGTAGAATGCTTTGTTGCCGATAGTCTGTAGCGAAGCCGGTGCTTTTATCTCTAATGCCGTGCAGCCGTTGAATGCCTCTTCGCCAATGGTAGTCAGCGTCGAGGGCAGATGTATCTTCATCAGCGCCGTGCAGCCTGAGAAGGCATACTTTTGTATCTCCGTAGTCGGCCCGCTTAGCACCACATTACGCAGCGCCGTGCAGCCGTAGAACGCCTGCTCTCCGATCTTTGTCGCCGCCACATCCACCGTCTCCAGCGCCGTGCAGTATCGGAACGCATAGTAATATATTTCTACATCCTTTACTTTCTTTACCGAACGGATATCCTTTTTATTTTCAAATGCATAAGAGTTAATGCGATACACCTCATAAGCCGTAGTTCCATTATAGACTGTGTCGGGTATGACCACATCCGCAGGATAATTCGACGCCCCGGTGATATATGCTTTGTTGCTGCCCCCATCCGTATCAAAATTCCATACCACTCCCGAAGCATCTGTCCACTTCCCGGCTAATGCCGTAAACGAAAAAAGGAGGAAAAATACTACCGACATACTTCTACGCAATAGCACAATAAGGCCACGCTCGCCTATTGAATTTACTTGTTTCATACCTATAATGGATTTGTTAATGATTATCTTAGCCTACTAATTGGGGTGAATTCAACAAGCAAGTGCAACAATTTCTATGTTCACATTAGCAGTGCAACAAATGCTTTTTTTTGTCCTAAGTTCACATTAGAAGTGCAACAAATGCTCTTTGTTAGTGCATCATGGTGGGAATGAATTCAGCCTACTCAATTGAGAGTGCAAAGTTACAACCTTTATTATATTTAGACAAGCCCCGCTGAATATTTTGTTTAATTGCAACTACCTGAGTTCGCAGTAGAAGTGCAACAAATGCTTTTTCTTGTTTAGGTTTTCCAAAGTATCTGCTTAACCAAATACGGCACTTTTATTATGCGCCGTTAACAGTTAGCAATCAACCTGCAAACACGGGTCACCTACGGGTCAGATATGGGTCACCTACCTATCAGCATTCGCTTTGTCCCAATTAAAATTGATTAGAATGCTCCGCTACGAAGTAGGCTGCCTAAACAACTTAGGCAGCCTCTTTCGTGTGTAAGGCATCCGTAGGAGAAGCAAATCGGTTTGACCCATTGGCATAGCGAATAGGCGAATGCTACAGGCTTATAATTTGTTAATTATATAGTAGTAATTGCCTATTCCGGAAAAAATGAGTAACTTTGCCCGCTCTATAATATGGCGTATCAGGCTCTACATAGAATTGCGGACGGCTTCCACCGAGGGTGGGAGT
>CAVKVE010000095.1:0-9033 GCA_963659655.1 Bacteroidaceae bacterium
CCGAGAAGAACGGCGACCGCAGCACCATCTCTTTCTCCAATCTCCACCTCCAATAGCGAGCAAATAAATAGCCAATAAACAGAGAATAAACAGAGAACTGACAGAGGATATACAGAGGATATACAGAGAATAAATCGGGCGTAAATATAGAACATCGAGAGAGGGCTATAAGAGCCTTACAGAAGGGCATATAAGGGTCTTACAAGAACCTATAATGGTAGGGTAATGGTAGGGCGATACGTCCGAGATGAGTCGCTGACCGAAAAGATGGCTATAAAGAAGCACCCAAAAGACACCCCAAAGGCACTCAAAACAACAGAAAAATACAACATTCGTATAAATAGGATTCGCAACTATATACATAGGATTTGTAGCAAGGTACATAGTATTTGCAGCAATATACATATCATATACTCTATTCATTATGCTAATCGGAAGTTTTTGTCATATCATTGAAGAGGAAAGCAATGGGAAAGGAAGCAATGGGAAGGGAATAGTAGCGGAAAGAGAAATGGAAAATGGAGCGGGAAATGAGGCGGGAGAGAGGCAGTTTCGGGTGGGGCTCAATGGGGAACATCCAATCTACCTAGGGCACTTCTTCGGGAAACCGGTCACCCCCGGGGCGTGCTTGGTCGAAATTGCAGAGGAACTCATCGGGCGTCCTATTACCCAAATTAAGGGACTCAAGTTCTTGAATACCGTACCACCCACAGCAGAACTACTATACACATTCAGCCCCAAACAAGAAAATCAATACAACATCACCATTATTGATAATAAACAACACAATATGTATGCACGATTCAGTGCGACATATTTGTGTGCAAATGGTAACCAACAATGTGCAGACAGTAACCAACAAAATGAGTGAGAAGAGAACCCCATATTCCATTTGTGCGGTGATACCGACCTATAACAACGGCAACACCATTGCGGAGGTCGTCCGACGCACATACAACTACCTGAAAGATATTATTGTGGTAGTGGATGGCTGTACGGATGACACGGAGGAACAATTGGAAAAATTGGGTCTACCTTCGGTAGTGGTAAGGCAAAACACGAACAAAGGGAAAGGAGCAGCCCTCAAAAAAGGATTCCAAAAAGCCATCGAATTGGGGTTCGATTATGCGCTGACCATCGACTCCGACGGACAACACTATCCTGAGGATATTCCCGCGATGCTCAAAGCCCTGTCGCTCCACCCCGGAGCCCTCATCGTGGGCAGCCGCAACCTGAGCGCAGAGAATATGCCCGGCAAGAATCAGTTTGCCAATCGGTTCTCGAACTTCTGGTTTCGGCTACAGACCCATGTCGCACTGCCCGACACGCAGACCGGAATGCGCATCTACCCGATTCGCAGGCTGCGAGGACTGAGCCTGCTGACCTCTCGGTATGAGGCAGAACTGGAATTGCTCGTGCTGGCGGCATGGCACAACATCCCACTCGTGCCGGTACCGATACGGGTCTATTACCCACCCAAGGAGGAACGGGTGTCACACTTCCGCCCCGCAAGGGACTTTACGCGAATCAGCCTGCTCAACACGGTGCTATGCGTGGGAGCAATAGTGTACGGCTACCCGATGATGTACTGGCGGACCGTGGTGAGCTTCGGGGTATGGGTGCCGGCGATGCTGGTGATCAATGTGGGGGCGACGGTCTATTCGTTGCTTTTTGAGCGAGTTGGTTCGGGAGTGGTTCGGGAAAAACGGCATTTACGGGGGAGAAAAGTGCTGAACCAAATCGCACAATGGTTCACCCGACACATCCCCGGATTGGACTTCGAAATCATCAATCCGCAGCAACATGAATTCGGACAAAAGCCGATGCTCTATGTATGCAACCATCAATCGGTGCTGGAAGTGGTGCCGCTGTTTGCACTGACGGAGAAAATGGTGATACTGACCAAAGGCTGGGTATGGTACAACCCGCTGCTCGGCGTGGTGCTGCGGCTATGCAACTGCCTGCCCGTGACGCAAGACAACGAACAGAACATAGAAAAACTGTCGAAATTGGTCGAGCAAGGCTACTCGATATTGGTATTCCCCGAAGGGACACGCAGCCGCACAGGCGACATCGGGCGATTCCACCGAGGGGCTTGCTACATGGCGGAACGGCTCGGATTGGACATCTGCCCGCTGCTATTGGAGGGGATGTTCGATGTGCTGTCGAAAAATGAGTTCCGCATCCGACCGGGCAAAGTGACACTGACCGTTCTACCTTCGGTCGAGCTTCGGGATGCTTCGTTCGGAGAGGGGTATCGGCAACGAACCAAAACATTGGAAATGTATTACAAAAACAGAATCGGAAAATCGGAGGACAAGAGCGTCTGCGTACTAGGCGCCGGCGTGGGCGGACTATTCACGGCTGCCCTGCTCGCCGAACAAGGCTACACGCCCATCGTGTTGGAACAACTGCCCGTGGCAGGCGGCGGGATGTACTCCTACCAACGGCTCGGCTACACCTGGCAGACCGGCACGCACGTGGTATGCGGCATGGGCGAGGGCGAACTGATAGGCGACCTACTGCGGCGACTCGGCATAGAGGTACCCTACGAGCGCACGGAATTTGACCACGACCCGTCGGAACTGATTGGCGAACAGGAATTTACACATTTCGCCCACAGCACCTATCGGCTGACCGACGGAGCGGCACCGATTGTGCAGGGACTCTGTCTATACATCACGCGGCACGGCGGACGCATCCTGCTCGAAGAGAAAGTGACGCACCTGACAATCGGAGAACAAGGCGTCGCTGCCGTGGAAACGGAACACGCTCGCTACGAATGCGCCAAAGTGGTATCAACCCTGCACCCCAAACAACT
The DNA here is from genome assembly GCA_963659655.1 of Bacteroidaceae bacterium. Taxonomy (GTDB): domain Bacteria; phylum Bacteroidota; class Bacteroidia; order Bacteroidales; family Paludibacteraceae; genus Colicola. Next base: position 2,822 of record CAVKVE010000095.1, read on the forward strand.
GCTGCGGCTGACGGACAAACCCCTATTCCGCCCTATCACCACGGAACGCATCCGGAAAACGCCGGAGACACAGGGCGTATTCAAACTGCATATTGTACTGAAAGACAAGGCGATACCGTACGATACGGTCACGCACTATCTGCCTAAGGAGAAAATACTCTGCTACACGAGCTGCCGAAACGAGGCGGGGGCGGCACGGACCATGGAATGTATTCAAGCGTGCGACTACGCCGAATTGGAGGCATGGAAAGCCGACCGCAAAGCGGATTACGAGGCCTACGAAGCCTACAAAGAGCGGAAAGTGCAAAGCGTGCTGACTGCCATAGAGCCGATATACCCGAACCTGCGCAACGCAGTGGAGGAATACTTCTCCGCCACCTCGCTGACCTACAGGGACGACTACCTAAGCCCCGAAGGCGCTATGTACGGACTATCGGAACCGGTCGGACGCATAACTACCCAAATACCGAACCTATACTTAGGCGGGCAGAACTGCTACCTGCACGGCATATACGGAACGGTCTATACCGCTACGGAAACCGTCAAAGCCATTACGGAACATGACCAAAACTAAACGCATACTCCTGCTACCGCTGCTGCTATTGACCACCGCACTCGGCGCTACGAAACAGCAAACGCTTACTCCCTATCTCGCCGACTCGACACAGAACACGGGCATAGCGGTGATTATCTGCCCCGGCGGCAGCTACCACTGGCTCGATATGAAAAATGAGGGCATCGCCACGGCGGAATGGCTGCAAAGCGAGGGCATCAACGCCTTTGTGCTGAAATACCGCGTGGCGTCGATCAGCGCGTGGTGCCTATGGTATCGGCTATTCGGCATCGGACACAAATACCCCGATATGCTCGACGATGTGGAAGAGGCACTCGCCACCGTCTATCAACATGCAGACTCACTCGGCGTGGATACTGCCAAAATCGGGGTACTCGGATTCTCCGCCGGCGGACACCTGTCGATGATGTCGTACGCCTACAACCACACGCCCTACAAGCCCAAATGGCTCGGCATGATATACCCCGTGGTGACGATGTCGGACAAAGAACTGACCCACCAACGCTCACGGCGAGGCGCATTGGGCGTATGGCGGCAATTCAACCACACGATGCGGGACTCGCTGTCGCTCGAAAAACATGTACCTGACGACTGCCCACCCGTATTTCTGCTGAACTGCAAAGATGACCCGACCGTGCGATACGGCAACTCGGTGCTGCTCGACTCGGTGCTGACTGCCAAACAGATAGCACACGAATATATACAATACGAGACCGGCGGACACGGATTCGGAGCCTCAGAAACCAAAGGAACGGAGGAATCAAGACAATGGAAAAAAACTTTTCTACAATGGATATCGAATATCAATCGGTAGAGGCAATTCAAGCCTACCAAGAAGAACTGCTGCGCAAACAAATGCACTATTTAGCCGAACATTCGCCCTACTACAAGCGGATGTTTGACTCATTCGGCATAGACATCGACTCGATACGCACCATAGACGACCTCGTGCGCATCCCCTTCACGGAGAAAAAAGACCTGCAACTATACAACGAGGACTTTCTCTGCGTGCCACGCGAGGAGATAATCGACTACATCACCACCTCCGGCACATTAGGCGACCCCGTGACCTTCGGCTGCACGGAACACGACCTGCAACGACTCGCCTACAACGAACACAAATCGTTTGCCTGCGCCGGCATCAAAAAAGGCGACATCGTGCAACTGATGACCACAATAGACAAACGATTTATGGCCGGACTCGCCTACTGGATGGGCATCCGTGATATGGGAGCAAGCGTGATTCGCGTGGGCAACGGCATCCCCGAACTGCAATGGGACACCATCAGCCGCATCCGACCCAACGCCATCATGTGCGTGCCGTCGTTTATCCTGCGGCTGATAGAATACGCCGAACAGAACCACATTGACTACCGAAACTCCTCCATCCGCAAGATAATCGGTATCGGCGAGGGACTGCGTGACCAACAATTCGGGCTGAACCTACTGGGACAGAAAATACACGACAAATGGCCGGAAGTGGAACTATACGCCACCTACTCCTCGACGGAGATGTCTGCCACCTTCTCGGAATGCGAACACGGCTGCGGCGGACATGTGCATCCGGAACTGATTATCGTTGAGATAATCGGCGAAGACGACCTGCCCGTCGCCGACGGCGAGAGCGGCGAAGTGGTGGTGACCACCCTCGGCGTGGAAGGAATGCCGCTGCTGCGTTTCCGCACGGGCGATATAGCGGCAAAGATAACCGCTCCATGTGCCTGCGGACGGAACTCGTACCGACTGACACCACTCATCGGACGCAAAAACAACATGATAAAACTGAAAGGCACCACCATCTACCCGCCCGCCATCAACGATGTATTGGACAACACGGATTATGTGGCGAACTATGTGGTGCGGGTCTGCTCGACCGAGGCGGGAACGGATGAGGTGATTGTGCAAATCGGCACGCACTCGGACACCCCCGCCGAGGCAATAGTGAAAGACCTGAAAGACAAATTCCGCTCACGACTGCGGGTAGCGCCACGCGTGGAGATACTGCCCGTGGAGGCCATACAGAAAATCAATTTCCCCGCCAAAGCACGCAAACCGGTTAAGTTTATCGACGAGAGATAATGCGACTGCTGCTCCATCTATATGACTACCTGACCCGCCACCGCATCCTGCTGTGGGGCAGCCTCGCTGTGCTATGCGTGGCACTGGTCGGCGTATCGCTGACGCTGTCGTTCAGCGAAGATATATCGGACTTTCTGCCGCTGGATGCGGAAAATCAGCGGGCGATGCAAAGCTATCAGGAATTCTCCGATGCCGAGCGCATCATGGTGCTGTTTGAGGACACAACGGCTGACCTGCAACGACTATTAGACGCCGTGGATGCGTATCAGGCACGCTACGAGGAGGACAGCCTGCCGCCACTCACCACACAAGTGGATATGGAGCAATACATGGGCGGGCTGGACTGGATATACCGACACGCGCCCTATTTCCTGACCGACGGCGACTACGCCCGTATGGACAGCCTGCTCCGAGAGCCGGACTACATACAAAAGCAAGTGCAAGCCGACCACGAGCAACTGCTGCTGCCCATGTCGTCGTTCGTGGTGAGCCGCATACAAGCCGACCCGCTGAACCTATTCGCCCCTGTCGTAAGCCGACTGCGGGCGTTCCTGCCCGAATCGGAGCATTTCGGCTCGACGGACGGATATATGGTGTCCGCCGACCACCGATTCGCCTTTGCCTATCTGACCACGCCCTACGGGTCGTCGGAGACACGGCGCAACACGCAATTGGTGGCACGGCTGAACCGAATCGGCGAAGAAGTGATGCAGACCCAAGAGGGCATACAGATACGGCTGCTGGGCGCACCCGTGATAGCCGTCGGCAACGCACGACAGATAAAGACGGACAGCATGGTGGCTATCGGACTCGCCATGGTGCTGATACTGATACTGCTGCTATGCACCTTCCGCCACCCCAAAGAGATAGCATACATCCTGCTGACCGTGGCGTTCGGTATGCTATGCGGCATAGCGACCGTGGCGGTGGTGTGTCGGTCGGTGTCGCTGATTGTGATCGGCATAGGCACCATCATCATCGGCATAGCGGTGAACTATCCGCTGCACGTGGTGGTGCATCGACACTACACGGCGGACACTCGCACCAACCTGCAGGAAGTGCTCTCGCCGCTGATAATCGGCAACATAACGACCGTGGCGGCGTTCCTGACACTGATACCGCTGCGAGCCGTGGCACTGCGGGACTTGGGTATTTTTGCGGCGGCGATGCTCGTGGGAACGATACTGTTCTCGGTGGTCTATCTGCCACACCTGCTGCCCAAAGAGATAGCCACCTCAACGGCTCACAAGACGATATTTCCGCGTTTGAGCCGATTCTCGCTGCACGAGAGCCGGTGGGCAATGGGCATACTATGCGCACTGACCGTGGTGCTGGCGTTCTTCTGCCCCTCCGTATCGTTCGACGCCAACCTGTCGCACATCAACTATATGACGCCCAAGCAGCGGCAAGATATTGCGTATTTCGCATCGTTGGTGGGAGAAAACGCCACAAACCACACGGCCTATATGGTCTATCAGGGCGACGATTGGTCGGCATTGGCGGCGGAAAGCGAGGCGCGGCAGGGACTATACGACTCGCTACGCGCCCAACAGCGCATTGAGGGCATCCACTCCGTGGTGGGCTATATGCCATCAAAGGCGATGCAACGGGAACGGTTGGCTCGATGGAAGGCATTCCGAGAGCAATGGAACGGAGTTGGTTCGGCGTTGGTTCGGGAAGGACAGGCATTTGGGTTCGCCGAGCAAGCATTTGCGCCGTTCCTGACCACCCTGCAGACCGATTTTGCGCCACAAGAGGTGGAATTTTTTCTGCCCACGGCGGAGCTATTCTTCCACGGATACTATAAAGCGGCGGATACGACTCGCCACACCCCATGGATGCTGGTGGACAAACTGAATGTGCCGATTGCCGCCGAAGAGGAAGTGCTGGCGGCACTGAACGCAACCTCTGCGGAAAAATTGGAAAATACGAAAAATACGAAGGCAACCAGGAATACGGAAAGTGTGCAATCGGCTCAGCCACAAGCGTTTACCATTGAGCGGGTGAATGCGCAGATCACCTCATCGCTGTCGGAAAACTTTAACTATATCGGGGCGGTATGCTCCGCCATTGTGTTTATCTTCCTATGGCTCAGCTTCCGCAACCTGTGGTTGGCGATTGTGGCGTTCCTGCCCATGGCGGTGTCGTGGATATGGATATTCGGACTGATGCATCTATTGGGCATTCAGTTCAATATAATCAACATCATCTTGGCGGCGTTTGTCTTCGGGCAAGGCGATGACTACACGATTTTTATGGTCGAGGGATTGGACTACGAGCGGCGCACGGGCAAAGCCATACTGCCGCAGTTCCGCAGCGAAGTGCTGCTATCGGCACTGATACTGCTGATAGGAATCGGCGTGCTGGTGGTATCGAAACACCCCGCTATGTTCTCGCTCGGCGCCGTCACGCTCATCGGAATGACAAGCGTCGTACTGATGGCGTTCACGCTGCCGGCACTGCTATTTCGCGCACAAGACTACGCCAAGAAATGGTGGAACGGGAGGCATAGGTTGTAGATTACAATTCGTAATTCATAATTATTTAGAGCGGGAGGGGCGCAGAGTCACTTGCGGGTGGAGCGGAGCGTGAAGGGATGGCGAACGGCACGATGGGCGGCTCGCTGGGTCTGACGCTGCTGGCGAGCAGTCATCTCGGCATTGCGATAGGTATTGCCCACACAACTGCGCCCCGTCAAAACCTCGAACCAAACACACGACGCCGTATAGCGGCCATAGACATAATTCAAGTGGTAGCCGTCGCGGCAAAGGACATCGCCCATCGCATAGCGGGCATTCTGCACCGCTGTGCCACACGGCACGAGCAATAGTTCGGGGTAGGTTCGGAGCACGGTGCGGGTGCAAGACAGAATCGATTGATTCATAGCCGTTTGGCTATTGCCATAGCGCACAAAATGCGGATGGTTGGAGTCCGCCGAATACGCCCACGTCATCAACCAACAGAACTGCGCCTGCGGCTGATAGGCACGCACGCTATCTATCAATGCGCCCAAATACGGCTCGTAAGACTCCGGAATACCACTATCGCCACTCGCCTGCTGGAAAGAGATATAATCCCACCGACGAAGACGCAACGCCTGACGGAGCGAATACGGCTCATGAAGCGTGCGCCCCCCCTCATCAATCAAACGGAACGAATAGGCCGCCGTATCGCGCAACAAGAAATCGTAATGCTGCTGCAACGAACAGCCGCCGTAGTAGAGGTTGCCAATCAAAATTGGCTGCCCCGCAGCTTGGCACAACGGCGCTAACTCCTGCTCGACCGCATCCCACGAGAAACTATTGCCTATACACAGCACACGAATCGTGTCGGGCTGCGGGTTGCGTGCAGACATATTAACCGGCAAGAGGGATAGACAGGCCCACAAAAGGGCAGAAGCCGAAAAACGGAATGAGTGCTTCATGGTACGAAAATAAAATGGTCAGAGATTTATTTAAGAGGGACCGGAACGCTAATCGTCAAAATCCCGTCAAAAAATATAGGCTATTGATGATAAAACAAAAAAAGCCGCTGATTTTCAGCGGCTTTTCTGTGTTGA
>CAVKVE010000096.1:0-8927 GCA_963659655.1 Bacteroidaceae bacterium
CCTGCGCCTTTGCTTCACCGATACGGGTGACAGGAAAGGTGGTGTCCGCTGAGGACAGACAAGGCATGCCCGGAGCAAGTATCGTAGTCAAGGGAAGCACGGCAGGAACGATTTCCGATTTCGATGGCAATTTCGAAATAGAGGCAGAGGACAATGCCATGCTTGTGTTCTCGTTTATGGGCTACAAAACACAGGAACATAAGGCCGCAAAGACCCTGAATGTGGTAATGCAGGCAGATGCTATCATGATGGAGGAAGTGGTGTCGCTGGGATACTCGTCGATGAAAAAAACAGAACTTTCTTCGGCAGTGGTAACGGTTTCCGGGGATGCACTGACCGATGTCACTTCATCGGATGTGGGTAATATGCTTCAAGGCAAAGTGGCCGGTGTGCAAGTAACAAATAGCGGAGGTCAGCCGGGTAATGCCGCTGAAATTCGTATCCGTGGTACAGGGTCTATTACGGCCTCAAGCGATCCGGTCTATGTGGTGGACGGCGTGATGGGCGCATCGTTCAATCCGCAGGATGTGGAAACCATTACAGTGCTGAAAGATGCAGGTGCTACAGGTATTTATGGTGCAGCAGCTGCAGGCGGTGTAATCGTAGTTACTACCAAGCAGGGCAAGAAAAATGATAAACTGTCTGTGGATATAAAGGCAACGGCAGGTGCTAAGCAAGCTTTGTACAAGAACTACAAGATGATGAACTCGGAGGAACTATATAACTTCCACAAGAGTTTGTACTCAAAAACAGTATTTAATAGCCAATATCCGAAGAGTCTGCTGCAACAAGACTACAATTGGCAGGATGAGTTCTTCCGCACAGGTTCGGTACAGGATTATTATGTATCGGTCAAGGGTGGTAGCGAGAAAGTAGGCTACTACGCAGGCTTGAACTATTATGGGGAAACGGGTACGCTGAAATGTACGGGTATGCAGAAGGTAAGCGGACAGTTCTCGCTCAATGCAGACCTGACAAAATGGCTCGATATGAGTGTTCGTACCTCATTCTCGCGTTACTCAGTAGATTATGCTCCGTCTTGGACAATGCTCGATGATGCATTCAACAAGATGCCGTGGGATAATCCTTATGAGATGGACGCAGATGGTAACTCGACCGGAAATTATCTATATGTGAATGGTGATACCCGTTCCGATAATGGTGGAAAATGGTGGTCGCAGAGCAAGTGGAATGCACTGCATACGACGCAATACAATTATTCCAAGTCGAACAATTTTGACTTTAATGGAACACTGGTATTCAATGTGCATTTTACGGATTGGCTTCACTTTACAACTACAAATACTTACAGCACCGGCTATTATAAATCGACTGAATATCGTGACCCGCGTGCTTTCGATTCGGAATATTCGAATGGATATCTGTACAACAGCATTGGTTTGAGTAACAGTTTCGGGACAATCAATATCCTAAAAGCCAACGGACAATGGGGACAGCATTCGTTGAGTGGTATGGTAGGATTCGAATATAGTACTTGGAAAACGGAATATACCAATGCGGCCGGTACGGGTATGCCTAACGGAGTGGATGCGTTGAATTCGACGACGCCTTATTCTGTGGGTGGCTACGAAATCCCGGGAGCAAGCTGGGCGACATTTGTGCAAGCACAGTATGATTACGGCAAGCGTTATTTTGTGACGGCTACTTTCCGTGCGGAGGCTAGCAGTATATTTGCCCCAAAGAATCGAGTAGGGTATTTCCCCTCGGTGGCTGCATCGTGGCTCATATCGAACGAGGAGTTTATGAAAGGACAGAATGTGGTGTCGTTCTTGAAACTGCGTGCATCGTATGGCGTTACGGGTAACAACAATATCCCAGCCTATAAGTATTTGGGTACATACGCACTTAATAGTCTTTATCAAAACCAAGTGGCGGCTACACCAAGTCGATTAGCCAACCCGCAATTACATTGGGAGACAGCAAATATGGCAACAGTGGGTATCGACTTGACATTTATTAAACGCATCGATATGTCCATTGATCTATATAATACTGACAATACGGGATTGCTGCTTAATGTTCCTGTTGCTCCTTCGACCGGCTTCTTCGAGGTAACCAAGAATGCGGGCTCGGTACGCAACCAAGGTATAGAGTATCGTTTGGATGCAAATGTACTACGCATTGGTAAATGGAACTGGGACATTGGATTTAATATAGGTTTCAACCGAAATCGTGTGACTAAAACACCGAATGGTGCGTTCTTGCAGACTGCAAGCAGCGTAAGTCAGCAAGTGAAAGAAGGTCAAGATATCTACTCGTGGTATATGAAGGAATGGGCAGGCGTTGATCCGGAAAATGGTGACCCGCTGTGGTATGTGGTAGATGACAATGAGCAGTATGTGCTCGATGATAATGGCAATAAGACCACAACGAATGATTACAATGCTACACATGCTAAGGTGGTAGGCAAAGCAACACCGCTATTCACCGGTGGATTGAATACGCAACTGAGTTGGAATGGTATCTTCTTGAGTATCAATAGCAACTTTACATACGGAGGCAAGATATATAATTATACGCGTATGTCAACCGATGCCGATGGCGCTTATGTGGGCTATAATCAGATGTCTATTAAGAACTCGAAACAAGGCTGGTCTCGTTGGGAAAAACCGGGTGACAATGCAACGCACCCTAAGGCAGTGTTGAACGGAAACAAGAATTCGAATGCTATCTCTTCGCGTTATTTGGAAGATGGATCATTCTTCCGTATCAAAAACTTGACGGTAGGTTATGATTTCCCAACCAAATGGATTGAAAAAGCAAAGATGACACGCTGTCGTATATATTTCTCGGCTGATAATCTTTTTACGGCAACGAAGTTCTCGGGTATGGATCCTGAAATATCGCTTTCGACCTCTACCTACGAATTGGCCGGAATGTACACAACAACATATCCTGTTGGACGTACATTCCAAGGTGGAGTGGAGATTTGCTTCTAATTAATGTTGAACCACGATAAACACTACAAATATGAAAAGGATACTTTTGGGAACTGTGATTTTGGGGCTGTTACTAACGAGCTGCAATCTCAATTTCTTCCCATCCGATGAGTTAAACTCCGAATCGTTGCTTAGCGATGAATCGGGTGCTGAATATGTAATGGATGGCTGCTACTCGTTGCTCAAAGATGAAGTGGAATATATCGGCTACTCGAGTGGTAATGCCTATATCCGGCATTATACGCAGATGGCTGAATTTCCGGCAGACAATACCTGTCTCGCAGGAAAAACGACGGACCCTCTCTATGAGGCAACGGCCTATCTTATGACGGACAACTTGAAAAATGTGGGTACGCTTTGGATGATTGCCTACAAAGTAATATATATGTCGAATACGGTTATCGAGACGCTTGGTGGTCGCTCTGACTTGAAAGATACGCAACTTTTGGGTGAGGCGTACTATATGCGGGCGTTGATGCATCTCCATATTGTAACACTTTTTGCCAAACCCTATTCGCAAGGGACTGACAATGTAGGGGTTCCTTTGATGACATCAACCTCTTCTGCTGTAACGCGTGAGTCGGTAGGAAAAGTTTATGAGCAGATTGTGGCAGATCTACAGCAGGCTTCTAAGTATATGCAGCGTGGTAAGGAGCGTGGTAACCATGGTTACCCGAGTCATGATGCTGCGCTTGGGCTTCTGTCGCGTGTCTACTTGTACATGGGTAAAAACAATGAGGTGATTTCTACTGTGGAGGAAATGCTCAATGGTGCTTCAATTGATACTAAGTTGGAACCCGACCTTGCAAACTATTTTGCCAATGCAAGAACCTCCGACGAGACATTGTTCTGTGTAGCGTGCGAACTGACTGACGACCGTGGTCAAGGTGGTATCGGCTCTATGTATAATGGTGATGGCGGAGGCTGGGGTGAAATCTATCCTTCTGACCCATTGCTAAATCTCTATGAGCGCTATCCATCGGATCTGCGTTATACATCATTCATCAAACCACAGGTGACGGATGAAACCAAGAAGTTCGTCTATTTTGCCGATCCTGAGACCCCAGACGATGCTTCCGGACGCCAAAATCTCTCCTTTACAGCTACGCTCAATGCTGCCGGTAATTATACCTTTACGGGTGCAGATGGTGTGACCTATACGGTTGAGACACGCACTATACAGGGCGAATATACTGAATATTTTGTTACCTACAAGGGCGTTGAGTGTGCGGTGCGTATTCTCCCAATGATGAAAGCACGCTATTTCTATCCCAACTATTTTGTTACCAAGTTTGGCTATCAAGACGGAAGCCCGACATTATCTTCTCCCGTTTTCAGTCGTTGGGGTGAGGTACTGCTCAATCGTGCCGAAGCGTATGCCAAATTGGGCGAAACGGATAAGGCATTAGCGGATGTCAATGTGCTGCGTCGTCGTGCAGGCATTCCCGATGCAGGACTATTCTCCGCCTCGAATATGCATGGCTATACCGATGGACTGTATCTATATGCAGATGGTTCGGCAGTGCCAGCGGCATTGGCTGTCGTGATGGACGAGCGTCGGTTGGAGTTAGCATTCGAAGGCTATCGTATGATAGATGTATATCGCAATAATATGAAAATGGATCGCCGCTATCCAGGTGCTCAGCCGTGGGCAGTCGTAGAGCCAACCTACAATCATATTCAATATCCTATTCCGAATGCGGAGTGGACAGTTAGCGGTATTCAACAAAATCCAGGCTATTAATCAATCAACATCTATAAATACCAACAATTTTAAAACACACAATCATTATGAAAAAATTTCAATTAGCACTGATGTGCTTCGCTACTCTTGCTTTTGTAGCATGTAAAGAGAACAATAATCCCGACAGTCCTAAAGGAGGAGATGACGATGATGAAGAAGAGGCTTTTGTGTCGAAAGTGAGTGTTACCGATGGCTCTGCTGCCGAATGGGCAACGCTTCCTGCCGACTATGTGTTTACTACGACCAGTGCTGCCAATCCGGTGGAGAACCGTAGTGCACTCAAGAGCGTAAGGGTATACAATGACAAGATGTACCTCAATTTGCTCGTAGAATTCGATGAATCAAAGATTACGGACAAGGCGTGGGTTCCGTTCCATGTCTATATTGATGCAGACAATAGTGACCTGACGGGTGGTTATTCTACAGAATTCAAAGTAGGTAGTGTAGACATCTGCTTAGAAACTGCTATTCTTTCAACCGGAGATGATGGTACTCTCAAGTGCGCCTACAATCCTGCTGTGTTCAAATGGTGGGGTGAAGTTGGTGGAGATGGTTGGATATGGAGTGATCCGACGACAGATCATGATGCTTCTGACAAATGGGGTGCGTTGGTAGGTGAAGGTGATCTTCCTATCGGTTCGTCGCAACTGATTGGTAACAATATGGTTGAAATCCAACTCCTGCGTGAGTTAATCCCTGTTACTATCAATAACGAGTTTAAGATCGGCTTTGATATTCAGCAGAATTGGAACTCTGTAGGTGTTCTTCCGAACGCAGATGCTGATGAGACAGGTGCAGAAGTTAAGGCTGAATTACTCTCTATTAAGACGGACCTCAGCGAATAATTATTACACGATGTCTATCGCTATAGATAGAGCATTGTCAATTACTTAAGTAATGTTGGTTGAGAGTATGGGTGTGGGGCACCCGCGTGTCCTACGCCCATACTTGTTTTTCATTTATTAGCCCATCAGGGCATATCGTTTTTCCTATGAAACAGTTCCTTCCTATAGCTCTGTTGCTAACAGCTCCGTTCTTGACGGCTTGCAATACCAATTCGCCCTCTACCCCTGAAGAGAAAGACCCGGAGGGCACGATCTATTATACTGAATCGTTAGAGATTTTTCCGAATCCGGAGCGTGGATTTTATGCTCATGTATCTTATACATCGGCAGACCTGTCAACTCATGCTTCTGCCGCCACCCTTCGTTCGGTGCGTAAAAACGAGAATATCACGCTGTTTTTACATATCTATTACCTAACTGACTATATCGAAAGTGATATACCGCAGACTTTTTTGGAGCGCATGCAGACCAATTTTGATGCTCTTCGTGAGGCAGGGGTGAAGACTGTTATTCGTTTTGCCTACAAGGACAATTATGAGAATAAAAATAAGCCTTGGGATGCTACACCTGAATGGGTATCAAAACATATTGCCCAGTTGGGACCTGTTCTCTGTAAGAATGCAGATGTGATTGCATGTATTCAGGCAGGATTTATCGGCTCGTGGGGAGAATGGTATTATACATCCGGCTTCTCCTTTAATCCATCTACAGCGGAGCAGTACAAACCCCGTTGGACGATGCTCAATCAGATGCTTGAGCAATTCCCTGCGGACAGACAAATCTGTTTGCGTACTCCGGAATACAAGATGACTTATCTTCAGCAAAATAACTACTCAACTGAACCTCTTACAGATGCTGAAGCCTATCAAAATACACCGAAAGCGCGTTTGGCAGGACACAATGATTGTTTTGTGTCGTGCAGCAACGATGTGGGTACCTATCGCAATAGTGAGGATCGTGCTTATTGGGCTGCAGACACCAAATATACATTCATGGGGGGCGAGACATGCAATAAATGTGTTCAGTCGGAGGGTAGCAATGCTATACAGCAGATGGAGAAATATCATTGGTCGTACATCAACCGTGATTATCACAAAGAGATTCTTTCGTGGTGGGTACAGACTAAACACATGGATGAAATTAAGCGTCGGTTGGGCTATAGATTCGTATTAGACAAGGCTTATCCTACGCAAGAACCGAAGGCCGGTGAACATTATGCTATTGTGCTGACATTGCGCAATGTGGGTTTTGCGGCTCCTGTGAACAAACGAAATGTGGAATTGGTGCTGGTATCGCAGGCGAATGCAGCGGAGAAATATGTGTTCCAACAGAACAATATAGACCCTCGTTTTTGGTTTGCAGGTGATACGATTACAACCACATTGCATGCACAACTCCCTGCAACTATGTCGGGAAACTATAAGGTCTATGTAAATCTGCCTGACCCATACCTAACCCTGCATGATAAACCGGAGTGTTCTATTCGCTTTGCAAACAAAGATATGTGGGATGAACAGACCGGATATAACTATCTGACAACACTTGAATTGTAGAAGTAGGGGACTTCTTATCTATTGCTACCCGTTACCTAATGGGAATCTTTGAAGTTTATTCGGAGTTCCTTCGGGAGTGGTTCGGGAAAATAACACAATAATGTTGCACTTGCTTGTTGAATTTACCGATGGAAAAACTAAAACAAAAATACCAAAAAAAGGTTTCTGCGTCGTTGCGGAAATGTGTGTTATTGGGTGGACTATGTGTCTCGCTCTCGCTGGGGGCGACTCCCTATTGGTGGGGAGCTGCTGTAGGATTAGGCGCTAATCAACCTTACAAAGAGCAAGCGTCTTTTGACCTGCATGCGCAGGATGAGAATAATCAGCTGGTCCCGCTTTTCCTTTCATCGGATGGTATTTATCGTTGGTCGGATAGTGCCTTTGTCTTTTCGGTTGCCGGAGGAGAAATAAAAACATCCTATCCACTAACGGAAATAAAGGCGGGGACAACTTTGCGTGAAGCCTATTTGGCAGCGCAGGCTGCACATTTCCCTGCTTCCGGACAGTTGCCTGACACATTGTTCTTTACTCGCCCGCAGTATAATACTTGGATTGAGTTGATGTATAACCAAAATCAGGAAGATATATTGCGGTATGCACACGATGTTGTCGATAATGGATTTCCTGCCGGAGTATTGATGATTGATGATAATTGGCAACGGCACTATGGTAATTTTGAATTCAAAGTGGAGCGCTTCCCCAATCCGAAAGCGATGGTGGATGAACTGCATGCTTTAGGATTCCGTGTTATGCTTTGGATTTGTCCATTCGTGTCGCCCGACTCTCCCGAGTATAGAGATTTAGCTGCGAAAGGCTATTTGCTAAGAGATTGCGATGGCGGAACGGCAATACTGAATTGGTGGAATGGCTATTCGGCATGCTATGACCTTACAAATCCTGCAGCAGCGCAGTATCTTATAAAGCAACTTAGTAGCGTGCAGAGTGAATATGGTATAGATGGATTTAAGTTTGATGCCGGTGACAATAATTGTTATGCGTCTGCGTGTATCCGTGCATACAACAAGCAAGCAACGACTGTTGATCACACCACATCGTGGGCAGCGATAGGACTACAATTTCCATTCAATGAATATCGTGCGTGCTGGGGAATGGGTGGGCAACCACTTGTGCAACGTTTAGGCGATAAAGACTATAGTTGGGAAGCCGTACAATCGCTTATTCCTTCGATGTGCGTGGCAGGGTTGTTGGGATATGCCTATACTTGTCCGGACATGATAGGGGGTGGGCAATGGACATCGTTTTTGGGTATAGATTCCGATGCATTCGACCAAACCCTCATTGTTCGTTCGGCGCAGATACATGCTTTGATGCCTATGATGCAGTTTTCTGTCGCCCCATGGCGAGTATTATCAGTGGAAAACTTACAAATTGTTCGAGAGGCTGCGTTGTTGCATACTCGTTTTGCTCCATACATTATGAAGTATGCGCATCATGCTGCCGAGACGGGAGAACCGATTGTGCGCTGCATGGAATATCAGTTTCCGCATCAAGGACTAGCTGAGTGCAAAGATCAATTTATGTTAGGTGATCGCTATCTGGTGGCTCCTATGGTGACAAATGGTACTTCACGTCAAGTAATGCTTCCGAAGGGCGTGTGGCGTGATGAACAAGGGAAACGCTATCAAGGAGGGAAAACATATACAATTTCTGTTCCTCTCTCTCGGTTGCCTTATTTTGAGAAAATTAAATAGTGCTTTCAGATAGAGTAGATGTACTATTCCTTTTTGTTTGATATTATTTTTGTTGTCCTATGAAGAATAAAATTTGGTTGGTATTTATCCTTATCACGGTCTGCACTTGGGGC
>CAVKVE010000097.1:0-8725 GCA_963659655.1 Bacteroidaceae bacterium
AATGGCAATGCGAAGGCCTTGAAGTGTGGGACAGCAACAGTTCCACGCTTTTTTTGTGTCTAAACTTGCTGATCAAACGCCACGGAGACAAAACAACATACCTTATGAAAAAAAAGCACCTATTTCATCGAGGATGGCTACTCATCCTATTTCTTACGACCTCGCTTGTAACTTTTGCCGGCGAGAGTGCCAAACTGACTATCGCCAATCGTAGTAACCGTACATTGACGGTGAAAGTAATGAAACAAACCGGAGGATTATATACCACCATATATGTCGGTGCACAACAATCTCGCACTTGCTATATCACACAACAAGGATATTACTATACCAAGACTAAAGCAGAGAAATCATTCTGCGAGACGCTCTACTCTCAAGACGACACCTTTTTCGTACAGAACAACTCACAGGGCTATTCTGTATTAAGCATAACCTATTGGATAGAAGAGAGCCAACACCCGCAGTCCTCCGGCACTCGTATATCCAAATTGCAATTCGAGAATGATGAGAAATAAATGCAAAACCATTTAAGACATAAACGACATGAAACATGCTAAGCAATTATTACTTGTTTTGATGCTCATAATATCGGTGAGCGTAATGGCATCAGAACGCCGCGTGTACTACTTGGATGTAACAGCCAGTATGACAGGTTACAATGGTAGTGATAGTATTTGGGGCGAAGTCACATCCAACTTGAAAAAAGCAATCAATGCAATCCCGGATGAAGACACCGAGGTCATCATCAAGTCTTTCACAGACTCAAATCACTCTGTAGATAAAATTGTTTCTGCAAAAGCGACTAAGGCCGGTAAGAAGAAAATTTGTAATGAAATAGACAAATTAAATCCCGCCCAAAACACGAACTGTCACACCGACATTTTCGTGCCTTTTGAGGACTTCTATAAGCACGAAATTTCACTAACGAAAGTTGATTACTTCTTTTTGATGACCGATGGAAAACAATCTGCATCAGGGATAAATCAATTGACTTCGGCCATCAACAAATGGAACGACAAAACTGACAAAGGCAAGAAACATATCTATGGTTTCTATGTTATGCTCACCGAAGGTGCCACATTATCTATAGATATGGCAAGCCGCATAAAGCAACAACCCCATCTATGGATAGTACAAACAGCAAATGTAAACATCAATCTTGTTCGTCCAACAAAAGACGAACTTATTTGCAATATCCGCAACAAAGGAGAGCGCTTTGTTGATATTCCGATGAGCGGTAATATCAAAAATATCGGTTTATCCGCCAGAGGAAGCAACGAGTATATGCAAGTAGACCAAACAGAGATTAATGGACAAAACCTTCGTGTCTATTTATCGCTAAAGAAAAAACACCTCTCGCAAATTCCCAAACTCAGCACCATCGATTTGACACTTACTATGCCAGAAGCAGATTTCACCTATTTGCTATCTAATCAAATAACAGTCCATTGCGACAATCTTACCCCATGGGCAAAAATTGGAATCGGCATAGGTTCCGGCATTTTGCTTTTGCTGTTGTTGTGGTTCATATTGATTAAGCCTGCCAAGTACCGCACATTCAAGAAACTTCGCAAACAAATGCTACTGCAGAAGAACGGCAAAATCATAGAGCAACGCAATATCGAATTTACGGGTGCGCGTCAAATAGTCTTTTCTGACAAGCAAGTAAAGCAATCTTTTTTGAATCGCTTTTTCACGGGCAAGATTGTAACCTATATTTTTCCCGAATTTACAGCACCCGTTACGGTGCAGCCAATGCGTAACCGAAAGGATGCGTATATTAAAGCGTTAGGCTATACCGTAACCCCTAATCCTATGCCTAAGAGCGGTATTGCTACATTGGAAAATAAAGAACTCGGAATACTTATCACATTAAACTAAAATAATATGAAAACAGAAAAAATCAAACTCAAAAAGACCCTATATATTGGTCTTGGCGGTACAGGTGCAGCAACTCTACTGCGTGTTAAGAAGTGCTTTATAGACAGTTATGGAGAGATTCCTCCCATGATTGGTTTCTTGGCAATCGATACAGATTCCGCTGCTTATAATAAAGAAGTAACCGGCAATACCGGAAAAAAAATAAAATTGGAGCAAAATGAGTTGTTGGTCTGCACCGTCAAAAATGCGTTGAGTGTGTATCGCAACAACCCGCATGAATATGATTGGGTGCCAACCGAAAATGTAGACAACTTGCGCTCTATAGAAGGGCTAGGGGCAGGACAAGTTCGTTCCAATGGGCGATTTATCGCCTACTTTAACTACCAAACCATACAGAATTACATACAAACTTCGATTACTCAAATCAACCAACACCTTCCGGAAACATCAGCCTATTCTGTTGATACGAATATGAATGGAATTGAATTCCCGATGACCATTCATGTATTTTCATCCGTAGCAGGTGGTACAGGTAGCGGTATGATAGTCGATGTTCTCTGTCTTATTAACAAAGCACTCAATGAATTATCCTTGCCTTTTGACATTTACCCTTGGTTGGTTTTGCCGGAGATATTCCAAAATATGATGCCTGGCAGTCCTGCTATGGCAAATGTAAAATATAACACTTATGGAGCATTACGCACATTAGATTATTTGCAGCATATCGACCCGAAGCAACCGGCGGTGAACTTTGGATATACAAAGATTGATACCCCATTGTTCCGTTATGCATATCTTATCAATAACTACAATCAAGCAGGAGTTGCCTTTGATAAAATAGAAGACCTTTTGGATGTTATTGCCAAGAGTGCATTCCTTCCGGCAAACCGTATGGGAGATGAATTAGCCTCTCCATTTGATAATATCAAAAACCAAATAGATGGTGGTGTATATGATATTCGGGACAAAAAAGCATGGGTTGCCTCATCTGGTAGTGCCGAGTTGATATATGATAGTCAAGCCGTAGGGCGAGCCATTGCCTATCGTACAATATCGCAACTTTGTAACTCGATGATCGGCGGTTCACATGATGGCACGCAAACGGCGACTAATTTCGTTGACCATCAAGATGTCCTTATCCGTGAGAACGAAGGACGAGATGATGTAACGGACTATCTGCTCAGTCCTGCACCGGAATATTCGCTCAATATCGATGAGACCACCACAGAAGATGATATCAATCGATACATTGATTATAATGCAGGGCAACGCATTCAAAAGGGTATCGAAGATAAATTGAACACCAAGTTGGCTAGAGTAAAAGCCCTATTTGACGAAGAAATCTCCAATCAATTAGACAACACAACAGAAGGCTGTTTAGGAAAGACTAAGGCATTTGTAGGGGCACTACGCAATATACTCAGTTTATGTAATCAAGAGATGCACGAAGAACAAGAGGAACTGAATAGAAAGAACATGCAACCTACACAATGGAGTACCTATATCAACCAATTACCAAAGAAAGGTATCACCTCTATGTTCAGCAGTACAAAGTATAACGAAGATGCTGCCGTTACATTAGGCGACACCCTCCGTAAGCATGTAACAGACCTTCGTGAGGAACAACGCCGTCTCTGGGCAATCCGTTTCTACAACGATTTTGATAAGTATGTTGCCAATGTTGAGAGCCAACTGAACAACCTAATAGCGTATGTATCGGAGATAAAGGAAGAGTATCGGAATAAACTCTTGGAACAGCAACAATTATCCTCGTCTACTTCCAAGTTTCAGATTTTTTTGCACAAGCAAGATGTTAATAAATTAGGGATGTACGATGTTGATGATGCCACGAAGGCAAGTTTTCACCATTTCTTCAAAGACAAGGGTGGATTATCTGCCTGGCTCAACCTATCACAAGAGCAGATATCGAAGCAGATGTTTGCTTTTGCCAAAGATACCCCGGATGTACTGAAAGCCGTCAATACAAATATAGATGATGTGTTGCGCACAATGAGTCAAAAGGAAATCGAACTATATTTGGAACAACTGAAAACATTGGCATCTCCCCTATGGACTTACAATACACAAGGCTATAAAAATTCAGCCCATAATATGGATAAATTTGTTATTGTCGGTGTGGGCAATAGAGATACATCGTTCATACATACTGACAAACATTTGGCTACCTATTTCGACAAGAATGACAACAAAGCCTCGTGGGCTTCTACTCATCAAGACGACCGTATATACCTTCTGGTGGTGGAGGATTTACTTCCGGTATACGCTGTCAATAATTTCAGTACTTATCAAGCAGATTATAACAACAAGATAGCCAATGGAACTCGTCTCGCATGCTATATTGATGAGAAACTGAATAATCGTATCAACTCCGAGAATTTCCAACTGATGCCGACTATAGAGCAAGACAATGTACTTCAATTGTGGGTGTATGCGTTTGTCTTTGGTTATATGCACTTTGACAAGGAGGCTGGAAAATATTGGATTACATCAACAAAGCGCGGTAGTGCCATTCATAAATTCCGTTTCGAGTTAGGAACACAGCGCGATGTTGCATACGACTTGTTCAAATCGGAAAATCTGTACAAAGAGATAGAGGCGGCAATGAATAAGCGTATTTCGCACGAAGGGAATGATATTATCAAGAATACTATCGACGAAATCAAACAAGCAGGCTCCTATTTGTCCGAATATGCGCAACTCAGCCCGATAGAACAATCGCAATTGGAGGAACCCAAATTCAAGTCGGTATGCGCCTTGGTAGAGAAAGAATGTCAATTTATGAGCCCCGAATACTAAAATTAAATCAATATGGCTGCATTTATAGTCATTAGTACATCGGAAAAACTGAACTGGATAGTGGACGACATCGAAAGGTGTCGCCCACTAAACCCATCAGTGGAATCCCATATAGGTACCGGTAAATTAGAGAAAAGAGAAAATGGTCTGTATTATGTGCATAACGACCATACCGAGCAAGTACAGCAGAACAAAGAACAAGACTTGCAGAACCTAATAACCAATCAATTAGCCCATTTCCGACACGATGCCGGAGTAAAAGACAACCTGCTGATATTTGTATTAGATAATCCTACTGACGAAGAATCTTTGACATATAGCAGTGGAATATACCAAACTATTGATACTGCCATCAATAGCAAGAGTGAGAATGATTGCAATGTAATTCGCGTACTATTCAGTTACGATGTGAGTCATCCTTGTGATGTCTGCGAACAAGTGCCTATGAAGATATTGCAGTGGCATATCAACGACATAAGAAATAACGCCTACTCGGAAATACTCTATATAGACAATCAAAACCGATATGGGGCTGCATTGGCAACCGACACAGAGGAGCATAACCGCATGCTGCCCCGTATGCTTTGCGATTTTATGCTATTGATGTCTGCCCAAGGCTCGCAATACAACATTCGCAATGCCGCACACTGCGACAATAAAGTGTTCTCAATCGGCTATGCCGAATGTATGTATTATTATCCCGATATTCGTACTTACTACGAAATCGCCTATCAATACGACATACGGAAACTTCTTATCTTGGACAGTGTCAATATTTCTACCTCATTAGATTACAGCACCGCACCATTGGGCATTTCCGAGCGCATAGAACGCTTGCGACCTATCTATGGAGATATTCCTTATGATGCAGATATTAGCCTATATCCCAATTCCAATGATAAGCAAATCGATGATATTATCTGCCAACATCGAACCCAAATTATAGCCGTTAAGCAAACTGCATTGGAAAACGCAATACTCAAGGACGAAGCCGCTACAGAAAAGAAACGCGAACAGGCAAAACAAGAAGGAATAGAGGGTATTGAGAGCATTGTTGTAACCATAGAACAAGACCGAGTCAATAGAGAATATCCGGACTATATAGATAGACAACAAATCTATACACTGTGGTTGCAAACTTTGCAGCCTAATGAAAAATTCGAAGATAATATCAACTGTGCAAACGCCAAGAAACAATACTTGCGCTTAATAGATTTCATACAAACACAGATCTACAAAAGCAGTATTGTACCCTCTGCCCCGTCAACTGATAGCGAGTATAGTACGACTAAACAGACCTCAAAAGAACGCTCCGGTTGTAATCTCTTTGCCCGTTGGTTTGGAAAAAGAACTGAAACACAAGCGTCTGAGACGCAGACCTCTTCGCAAAACGTTGCCACGACAAGTAACAACACGAATGCTGCTCTGCTTCAAATTAAAAAGATATCTGACCTTCTTGCAGAAAAAAAGCAATTCCTCGAATTATGCCAATTTGAACAAAAAACAAAGCAAGAATGTAAGGAATATAAGAAGCAGATGGATGATTTCCGTTTGACTACTCACTGCGCTAGTGTAGATAACCTAATCGAATTACAATGCTTACGAGCTTACGAAAGCGATACTGCTACAGAACGGATGCACGAGGTAGAAACCCGATGGCTCAATCGAGACGAGAAAGTCCACACACTCATCGGATTGCACGAAGAAAAGAAGAAAGCGTACGAACATGAGATGAAAGGGTATACCTATATTAATTGGGAGAAACCATTCCCGTTCATTAAGAATATCGATGTCAAAAAAGTATGCGAATCACTCCACGCTAAAGCCACGCCATTGGTTAACGCCTGCATTGTGCGAACACATCAAGAGCAAAATACCTCTTACTTGTACTATACTGACTATCTTTCATGGGTGAAGAGTACAAAGGATAAAGAAATCGAGTTGCCATACGGTGCCACTATGGAGCGCTCCACACATATAGCCTCAAAACTTGCCCTTTTTCATATTCTTAAATGGGATGAGAATATCATCACCGGATTAACCGATATCAGTACATTATCCGAACAACAAAGCCTTCATCATTCAGAACAAGGAACTGACCTTTCCTCCCCAAAACCCAATAACTCTCATAACACAATAGAAGATGTTCCCTATGAGGAGATAGAAAAATAAACGACATAAAAGGCACAGTTATTGTCGTCCACTTTTGCATAATGTCCAACTTACTAATGATATTACTGCGGTATCACCACCATAGCAATGAGTGGTCGATATTAATTGCAATTCCCATTGTTATCATTTTATGGTATCTACTTAAGTTTCTATTCGCTGTTATTGTTGGAGGTATATCAACAGCATTTGCGAACATAGACAAAATTATAGGCGGGTTAGGGAAAGTCATTATGGGTACTTTCGGTGGGTTCATTGCCTTATTATTATACCTACTGCGATTGATTATTGTAGTCTTTATTTTATTTGTTTTTGTGGGAACTTGTGCCGGTATTTTATATTTACTTGGTCACCAAATCGCCTATTGGGCAGAAGGAGTTGGATTGCTTGCAGGAATGGTACTTGGATTTTGGCTATTTAGCAAATGCTCGCATAAAATCAATGAGATATTAGATAGAATATTCCCTAGTTAGACTAACTCAACACACTATGCAAATCCATTCCACCCCGAAGCGTATACTTGCTATGATTGGCATAGGTACTCTGTTGATTCTTATTTTCTACCTAATAGGCGTTCCACAAAAGAGCATTGGAGTACTTACCGGTGGTATCCTGTTTTTTGTATGGATATGGCTGGGAGGAAAATGGTGGTAAGTATGTTCGGTCTATAAGTGTGTCATGTCCCGTTTGGGGGTTGACTATTTTGGAACTTAGTACAGAGATGGGTTGACTCGGATTTTACTTTGTCCGATGTAAGGTTGACTTTTCTGTGCGTAACGGGTGTTTTTCTTATCGGAGGTATCCGCAAATACATCCGATAAGAAACGCCACTGCACTTCGGTCTATCCGTTCATCGGTTTTGTCTTTTTTAGGTGTTCCACACACACTTTGTGATTACTATACTTTCCGCTTAAATTCATCTTTTTCTCACTAAATATTTGCTTATGTTACGACTTGCTCATGTTACGATTTTACCGAATCTTTGTAACAAAATTCGAGCACATAACAAATGCAATCCTTTAAAGATAAGGTTATTACATCATTATCAAAACGCGGGAGGGGTACGGTGTTTTTCCCATCCTCTTTCTCACATTTGGCGCAGCCCGATACCATGCGTGTAACACTGAATCGTTTGGTGCAGAAGGGGACAATCATCCGTGTAGCGCAAGGGATATTCTGCTATCCTAAAATAGACAAGGATTTGGGATTGGGTGTGCTGTATCCTACTTTCGAAGAAGTAGCACAAGCCATTGCGAGAAGGGAAGGGATAAGACTATACATAGAGTAAGATGCCGTCTATTGGATAATATCGGCACACTTGGTATGAATATTGTGAGTATTAATGTAACAGACAGTTTTTTGCAGAAGATTCGTCTTCTATTTTGCATATTTGCCAAAAATATCGTATTTTTGCAGCGGATTAATAGAAAAACTTACTCTAACCCCTAAAAGATAGCGTTATGATAGGAATGCCAACATCTTGCAAACCCATTCGTGGGGCTATGGCGAAAGAGATGCATGAGCATCTCGAGAAGATGTCCAAGGAGCGGACACAAGGAACGATAAAACGTGCACGCGCACAGCACAAAACATCCATCAAGTTGATTGAGGTAACAAATGGGTGATTAATTAATCAATGAACAAAAGAACCTAATAGTCATTCTGTAGTACTATCTGATGATTTCCAATCGTTCCCTCTATCCGCACTTTTTTTAGCATTTCCCTCTAAAAAATCGCCCCCGTATTTGCATATTCCAATTATTTTTCGTACCTTTGCACTGTTTTTCCGAGATAGGCTTTGTTTCTGCCCTGCAGAACAGTCGTTTGGCATAAGTGGAGCGAGAGCAAAACATTTGCA
>CAVKVE010000098.1:0-1373 GCA_963659655.1 Bacteroidaceae bacterium
TTGAAGAACTCACGACGCGATTGGAGTTCCTCGTTGGAATTTTTGTTTGACATAGAACTTAAGTCTTTGGCGCATAGGAACTCCGACTATGCAGGATTGGTATTATGAGTATGAGTTCGCTCTCGAGCGGAACTCTCAAAATATAGACACAAAAAAGGCGTGGAGTTTCTATCTTGCCACTCCACGTCTTGAGGTTCTCGCATGACCCGCACTCTATAAAGTGGCAACGCGAAACCCACGCCGACATGAACTATCGTAACGCCAACTCCATAACTATAGTATGCATTGCCACCTACTGCGATATGAACCAAGTTCATACCCAATAGCGGCACACATCTACTATATGCGTAGAGTCGGCAGGATATTCCTGTCCCGTGAGCGTCATCGTTGCGGTACTCATGAGTGCTGAAACTTGCGAGATTTCAAGACATGAACACAGCGTAATAACGCCTTACAATATGTCTGCTACACCCCACCCGAAAGTACTTCCACCGGTGCGTCAAGCCTTCTTTACAACAGAAATGCTCCCTGCACTCAAATGGCAGACATCCCCTTTTCGTGGGTTTCGCGCTGCAAAGATATGTAAAAACATTTATATAGGCAAATGGTTGCTGCATTTTTTCGAGCAAAAAAGATTAGCCAAACGAATAGATCCAACAAACGAACATACCACGCTCTGGTTCTTGTCGCTCTGCAAGCGGAAATAGTCGATATTTGTATACCTAACAAAAATGTAGTACCTTTGTCGGGAAATAATTTATTTAGCAGAATTTTAGAATGGATCCCTATCAGTTAGCCTACAAATTTGTACTAGATACCAATCAATGTCTATTCCTGACCGGAAAGGCAGGGACAGGAAAAACCACGCTTCTGCGCCGTTTGCAGCAAGAGTGTCCCAAACAGATGGTCGTGGTGGCGCCTACGGGTGTGGCGGCTATCAATGCCGAGGGCGTGACTATCCATTCGCTTTTTCAGTTGCCCCCGCAGCTGTTTCTGCCTACACCCTCCGAACGGCGCAAGCTTTTTGCGGAGATGCAGATGCGGCGAGACAAGCAGCGCTTGCTGTTCAATCTCGAGCTGCTTGTTATCGATGAAATAAGCATGGTGCGGGCCGATTTGTTGGATACCATCGATGCCGTGTTGCGTCGCTACAAGCGCCGTCCAAACATTCCTTTTGGCGGGGCGCAGGTGTTGTTCATAGGCGACCTTTTTCAGCTTTCGCCGGTAGTGCGTGAGGAGGAGTGGAACTACTTGCGGGAGTTCTATGCGGGGCCCTACTTTTTTCAGGCTCGTGTGTTCCAAGAGATTCAACCGATGTATATTGAGCTCGACCATGTCTATCGGCAGGATGATTCTCGTTTTATCGACTTGCT
>CAVKVE010000098.1:1824-5691 GCA_963659655.1 Bacteroidaceae bacterium
GAGATAACCACTGTGGTGGATGGCACCTTTACCCAAATTCCGTTGCGTCTGGCGTGGGCTGTAACTATCCACAAGGCGCAAGGGTTGACTTTCGATAGGGTAGTGATCGATTCGCAAGATGCTTTTGCGGCAGGGCAAGTCTATGTGGCGCTATCTCGTTGCCGCTCGTTGGAGGGCATCATTCTGCTCAGTCCGATTCCCGAATCGGCATTGACCAACTCCCGAGAGGTGTTGGCTTTTACCGCCGCGCAGCCATCCTTAGAGCAGGCAGCTATGGGGCTGCACCTGTCCGAGCGAGCCTATTTCGTGCAGATTCTCTGTTCGGTTTTCGATTACCGTGACGCCTACCAGAAAATAGAGAGCCTGCTTCGTTTGGTGGGTAAATCCACATCCTTCAACCAAGACACGGCAAAAGACTATCTTAACCCGTTGCTCTCGATGCTTGCCGAGTGGCAGCATACGGCGGATATTTTTCAGCAGCAGATTCGCCAAATTCTTTTTGCCGAAACGCTGGATATTCCGTATCTCACGCAGCGCTTGCAGGCGGCCTCTGCCTATTTCTCGCCTCGTCTGTCCGACCTCTTGGAGCGCCTGCAGTCCTCTCCTGTCTATTCGGACGACCAACAAGACGCCAAAGAGTACGAAGAAAACATCAATGAGCTGTTTGTCGATGTGTCGCGCCAAATGTATGTCATGGAGCATACGGCAGCGAATCCGTCCGTTCCTCGCTATTTCGAGGCTCGAGGGGCTTTCCGTGCGCCTAATCCGCATATCTCTGCGCAGAGCGAAAAGGCAGCGCAGAGTTCGGAGTCCAAACATCCGGTTTTGCTGAAGCGTTTGTATGCCCTTCGCCGAACCATTGCCGAAGAAAAAGGCTACGAAACCCAACTCTATCTGGTGGCGCATACCAAGTCGCTCATCGAGATCAGCAACACCCTTCCGACCACCCCAAAGGCACTGCTCTCTATCAGCGGTATCGGCAAGAAAAAATACGACCTGATAGGTGAGCGAGTCCTGCAAGTGGTGCACCGCTATGTCCAAGAGCAAACCTCCGCCACCAATACCACCAAATCCGCCGCCACCACCCAAGCCACCGCCGCAAACACAAGCACTAATACAAATCCCCCCACCGGCACGGTTCGTACCCTGGCGGCCTTCTACGCCGGCAACCACACCATATCGGGGCTGGCTCAAACGCTCAAGCTCACGCCCAAGAAGGTGGCTTCTCAGCTGGCTGAGTTGTTGCAGAACGGCATTATTCACTATTCAGACCTCGCTCCCGAAGACCGAGATACCATCGAAAATTTTTCCGCCAATGGCTAACCAACAGAACACCTATTTCCCGAAGGAGTGCCTTACCTAAAACCAACTTTCAGCAATTATTTGCTAATTTGACCGAATATATGTAACTTTGTGCGCAGTTTCGGATGGCATACAACGATGCGACTCCGCATTGTGTTGCCTCTATGTAAGCCAAGTGATACGAATAAACGACCCAACACATCTATTCAACGATTCGATAGCAAGCCCGCGATTCGCCCGTTGTTTAGCCTCAAACACAAGCAGCAAATATGAGTAAAAGCACACAGACTACAGCTTCTCCCAAGTGGTATAAGACCTTTCTTCTCTGGTTTTGGGGACTGTTCACGGCAGGGCTCTTGGTAGCCGTGCTGGCTATCGTACTGATTGCCGAAGGTAAAATAGGCTATCTGCCGCCCATTGATGAGCTGCAGAACCCCAAGAACAAGTTCGCAAGTGAGATATTCTCCTCCGATATGCAGTCGCTGGGGCGCTACTACCGCAGTGAGAACCGAATCGGGGTGCAATATACCGACCTCAGTCCATACCTTGTTGATGCGCTTGTCGCCACTGAGGATGCCCGCTTTTACCACCATTCCGGCGTCGATTTCAAGTCCTTCTTTCGTGCTGTCCTGAAGCTGGGGCGTGCCGGTGGCGGTAGTACGCTCACGCAGCAGCTGGCCAAGCAGATCTGGTCGCCGCGTGCGGACAATATTTTTGAGCGAGCCATGCAGAAGCCGATAGAGTGGGTGATTGCCACCAAACTGGAACGCCTCTACTCGAAGGATGAAATATTGCTTATGTATCTCAACCAGTTCGACTTCTTGTACAACGCCGTAGGTATCAAATCTGCTGCGCAGGTCTATTTCTCTACCACACCGGCAGACTTGAAGATTGAGGAGGCGGCTATGTTGGTCGGTATGTGTAAGAATCCGTCGCTCTATAATCCGATTCGCCGCCATGAGCGTGCGTTCAACCGACGCAATACCGTATTGAGTCAAATGTGCAAATACGAGTATATCACACGAGCCGAGTGCGATTCGCTGCAGGCATTGCCGATAGAGCTTCATTATTCATCGGTGGACCACAAGCAGGGCTTGGCTCCCTATTTCCGTGAGTATCTGCGTGGTGTGCTGACCGCCAAAGAGCCCAAGGAGAGCAACTACTCGCAATGGAACAAGCAGCAATATACCATCGACCGCTATCAGTGGGACAACAACCCGCTGTATGGTTTCTGTGAGAAGAATACCAAGCCCGATGGTACGCACTACGATATTTATCAGGATGGTTTGAAAATCTACACCACCATCGATTCCCGTATGCAGCGTTATGCCGAGGAGGCTGTGGCTGAACATCTGCATGATTTGCAGAAAAGCTTTTTCCGCGAGTGCAAACGCAAGCGGAATGCGCCTTTCTCACGGTTGATATCGCAAGAGGAGACTGATGGAATCCTTACTCGTGCCATGAAGCAGACTGACCGCTATCGGGGCATGAAAAAGCAGGGCAAAAGTGAGACGGAGATACGCGAGGCATTCAATACTCCGGTGGAGATGCAGGTGTTCTCGTACGATGGGTTGATAGATACCGTACTATCGCCGATGGATTCGATACGCTGGCTAAAATATTACCTGCGTTGCGGCTTTATGTCAATGGATCCGCACTCCGGACAAGTGAAAGCGTATGTGGGTGGCCCCGATTTCTCTCATTTCCAATACGATATGGCCACCATGGGACGCCGTCAGGTGGGCTCTACGGTCAAGCCATACCTCTATACGCTGGCTATGGATGAGGGAATGTGGCCCTGCGACAAGATTGTGAACGACTCGATTACACTGTATGACGCTAATGGCAAGCCATGGACGCCTCGTGATACGCACGCTAAGTATCGTGGCGATACGGTTACTCTTGCATGGGGATTGCAGTATTCTTCAAACTGGATATCAGCTCACCTGATGTCGTACTATACACCGGAACAGTTGGTCAAAATGATGCAGTCCTTTGGTATTCAAGGGCAACTCGACCCTGTGATAAGTCTGTGCTTGGGGCCTTGCGAGGTGAGTGTGCAGGAGATGGTGGATGCTTATACCACATTTGCCAATAAGGGTATCCGTACCGAGCCGCTCTATGTGACTCGAATAGAGGATAATAATGGCAATATTATTGCTACCTTCACTCCCCAAACGCACGAGATAATCAGCGAGACCACAGCCTACAAGATGATTTATATGTTGCGTAATGTAGTCGACCATGGTACAGGTGTGCGTGTCCGCTATAAGTATGGAATCAAAGCTCCTATGGGTGGAAAAACCGGTACGACCAACAACAACTCAGATGGTTGGTTTATGGGCTTTACACCATCATTGGTAAGCGGTGTCTGGGTAGGTGGCGAAGACCGTGCCATCCATTTCGACAATATGGCGGAAGGACAGGGTGCTTCGATGGCGTTGCCTATCTATGCCCTATATATGCAGAAGGTATTTGCCGACACATCCTTGGGCTATGATGAGAATGAGCAGTTCGATATTCCTTCTACATTCGATCCAAATGCCGGATGTAAGTAGGCAATCT
>CAVKVE010000098.1:5960-8668 GCA_963659655.1 Bacteroidaceae bacterium
AAACCCTATTTGGCAGACCCTTATCTTTATCGTGCGATTGCTAAAATACAATTGGAGGACTATCAAGGGGCGCTCCGAGATTGCAATTCGGCGATAGAGTGTAATCCGTTTCTCCCGGGCGCATTCTATACGCGTGGCTATGTCTATAGACAGCTGCACGATTTTGCAAAGGCTGAGGCAGATTTCACGCAGGCCTTAGTTTTCTCCCCCGAAAATAAAACCTATTTGGTGCTTCGTGCGGATACCCGTGCGCAGCAGGAACAATACGATTTGGCGATGAAAGACATGGCTTTATTGCTCAAAAAAGAGCCGAATTCATCGTCTTTGTTGTTTGAGAAGGGTGTTGTGTGTCTGCAAAGTAAAGATACTGCTTGCGCCGAAGAGTCGTTTTTGCGAACTACGGAATTGGATTCGCAGAATGCTGCCAACTGGTCGGCTTTAGGCTTGGTATGTCTGTTGCAAGATAAGGAGGATGATGCGTTGGTACATCTAACAAAAGCCATCAATCTTGGCTCAACCAATGTCGGCGATTACATCAATCGGGGCATTGTTTTCTACCATAAACATAACTATCGTGGAGCATTGGCGGATTATGACAAGGCTATCTCGTTAGCACCGAACGACCCGCAGTGCTACTACAACCGTGGTGTGCTGCGTCATGAATTGGGCGATTATAACAATGCCTTGGAGGATATGAATCGAGCTATCGATTTAGCCCCAGAAAAGACCGATATGCGCTATCAGCGTGGTGTGATAGAGATGCAGCTGCGTCAGTGGGGGACAGCACGCGCCGATTTCGATACGCTGATAGCTGCCTATCCCTATTTTTTGCCGTCATACTATTTGGCGGCTCAGGCGGCTACCGCACAAGGGAATACAAAAGCAGCTTATCTCTATCGGCAGAAAGCGGCTGAGCTAGAGGATAACAAGGAGCAATTGCAAGCTACGGCAGCTGCTCCCAATACGGATGCAACCATAGCGCAGCAGAAACCGAATCGCAAAGACTATCGTAAGGAGTTCTCGGCTCGAGTGGCGCAGAATCAAAGCGAGGTGACAGAAGAGCAGAAATACGATTCCGAAACGCGTGGTACGGTGCAGAAACGCTATGCCGATGTGGTCAACGAGCCGAATATCTTGCTGTCCTATTATGCCGACAAATTGTCCATGCGACAGACCAACTACTACCAACAAGCCGTCGAGCAGCTCAATAGCCGAGGCGTGTTACCGGCTCCTCTCTATTTCACGACGCAGGAGATGGCATTGACGGCTGATATGGTGAATTATCATTTTGCCCGTATCAGTGAGCTGTCGGAGCGTATCGATAAGGTAAGTGGTACATATTCCAATTCTTATCGGTCGGGTGGGGAAACGGAATCGCAGCAAGAAGTGGCTGCGCTATATTTTGCACGGGCTATTGAGTTTGCATTGGTGCAGGACTATGCGTCAGCTATTGATGATTGTACACGGGCAGCCCATGCGTCTGATGAGAGTTTGGAGGCGGTGGTTTGTTTCTGCCGTGCCAATTGGCGCTATAAGTTGTTGGAGTATCGCCGTGCAACGGGAGAGCTGACGGCAGAGGCGAATATGGATTTTGATATTATGTTGCGTGATTACGATCAGGTAATTCGGTTGCAGCCGTCGTTCAGTTTTGCGTATTATAATAAGGCAAATATTCTTTGTACGCAGCGTGAGTGGAAGTCGGCTATTGATAATTATACACGAGCCATAGAGCAAGACAGCGATTTTGCGGAGGCTTATTTCAATCGTGGGCTGACATATATCTATACGGACCAAATAGAATTGGGACTTTCTGATTTGAGTCGTGCCGGCGAGTTGGGAATTTATCAGGCTTACAATCTAATCACTCGATTCCAGTAGGGGATTTTTTCTCGTTCCCTCTATACTTGTATGCTTAACATTTCGGTGGATGATAACGGAATGGTAAATTCAACAAGCAGTGCAACATTAATGTATTATTTTGTAGAAGCACTCTTGTAGTGTTTTGAAGCCAAATGGCTCCAAATAGCTTTCTCTTCTTTTCCGTCTTTGGCGTTTAATACTTGCAAGTATTAGCATGCATGCAATGTATGTTCTTTCTCTATGCCTTTTCTCACCCTCCCCTCCAACACACAATATTGTCTTTTCCGGACAGCGTTTCCATACCTCATGGGTGTGGCAGTGTTTGCCGGTAATCAAATTGGGGTCTATCGGTCAAATTGGAAATAAAAAAATGCCGTAGTCTCACGACCTCGGCATTCGTTAGTTTTAAGGTAACTTTAAATCAAAACAAACCATAAACCGATAACAAACAAAGACTATCTTGTTTGAAATCGTTTGCAAAAGTACTTAAAATCCTGCGTCTTGTTGTTGAAAAAATAGCAGAATTAGTCTGTAAAATGGCAATAAATTGACGCCAATAATTCCCCCCTAATCGTTTCTATCGAATTGCACACGATAGTACGTTTCTAAAAAGCGCCGTATCTCAAACTTATGAGTCTTATAAAAGTTTTGTGTATTTCTATGCCAATATTTTGGGGCGTATGGTAAGTGTTCTGTATTTAGTTAGGTAAATATTCTGTTACTGCATCAATGGACTAATAGACATTTTGCTCAATTAGAGACCTGAAGAGGTAATTTCCTTATTCCTGTTCGATACGCCACCACGGCACTCTCGCAGTTCACGGGGCAGAACAACAAACTGCTCACCG
>CAVKVE010000099.1:0-8452 GCA_963659655.1 Bacteroidaceae bacterium
AAGCGCATTTCCCGTTTAGGATAACGCATTTAGTAATATAACACAAGCACCGCAAAACAATAGTTTTGCGGTGCTTATTTTTGGGCAAATATCTTGGATTGACGCAATTATCCAATGACGCCCATATATTCGTAAGATTATGCACGACTATCAATACCCTACCCGCTTTATTTTCAGTTCCGGGTTGTCGGGATTAGCACAATGCGCAATATGTTTGTTGAGCACGGATGCCAAGTCCTCTGCTATTTTCAGCGCACGCGTATCCCAACAGATAACACTCCATGCTGCCCGCAGACAGAATGCATTCGGCAGTTGCTCCGAAGAGGACATCCCCGCAAGCCACGCATTAGCAGGGTGCAGATGGCGGGAAAATAGTCCTGCGGAACTATTGTTGTGATAGCGTTGGCAATCGCAAGAGAGGCTGTACTGCGCAGCCATAAGCGAAGAGAACTCCCGATAGAACGCATCGAAAGTCGGGACATCGTGGATAGTGATATTTGGGTCATCGTAACTCTCATCACCTTTCTTTGCCCCATAAGTAAAATGCAGTTGTGTGGGGTAAGTCGGCTCTTGATTGCCCGATGCCGCCAGCACCGTCAGCACCCAGTGATTGGGCGTATTTGCCAAACGATTAATATCCGCCATGCAGCGTTCCTGCTCCGGTGCGGGAGCGTTGGGGTTGTAGGTATAGAACGAGCGATAGGGACACGCCTCGCCCAATTCACGGCTCACGAAATTGAAGCCTCCTATAGCAGCTAAATAGTACGCCCACCAGCCGACAACAGGGTCTACGATATTGCTCGGAGAGAAGATTGTCAACGCCGAACCTCTGTCTATACACTGCCCATACGGCGTATTGAGTGCAAAATGCTCCACTGCCAACAAGTCTTCGGGATGTTCCTCCGCAGGGCGTGTAACAGACAGGTTGATAAGCCGCAAATCATCGCTTGCGGCTACGGCATCGAGTATCTCATCCTCTTTCAGCCCCATACGAGCTTGTATCTCCACAATAGACACATAGCGAGGCACCACTTGATACCCCGTCGGACGGTCGAGTTTACGCTCAAAAGCCCAATGGACACGCTCTGCCCAACCCGCTATTTTCCGTTTGCGTTCATCTTTCTCCATCACCTCGCTGAAAGCCGATGCCACCAAACCTGCAGGCACAGCAAAGATAGCAATACCGAGAATACCTATCACACAGGCGATAATGCGTCCGCAAGTAGTGATAGGCGGTGTGTCGGCAAAGTTCCCCGGATCGCCTATATACTGTGCAAACGCCCACAGCACCGATGTCCAACCATTGGTATAGACTTCGGGTTGTGCCTCGTGTTCTACAAAGAACAGAATAAAAGAGAGAATCAGCGTGATGATAGTCAGGAACTCAAGCGATACCACCAACTCGTCTTTCTTGGAGCGCAAAGCACGGCTGAGAATATCAAATGCCTTGATATAGCGGAATATACGCAGCAGGCGGGCAATACGCAGTGCCTTGAGCGCCACATACGGCACGGGGAGAAAGAAATGCAGATAGAACGGATAAGTGGAGAGAATATCTATCAGCCCGTAGAACGAGAAGCAATAGCGCACACGCCCCAAGAAGCCCTTATATTTAGGCGAAATCTCATCTGCCGCCCAGATACGGAGCGTAACCTCAATGGTAAAGACAATGGTGGTAAAATAGTCCACCGCCCGCAGCCAAGTGCCGTAACGAGCCACAATGCCGTCGTAGGTAGAGAGGAACACCTCCAGCGTCGAGAGGAGGATAAGTCCGATAATGACATAATCGACTATGTTCTGCCATTGTTTGGTATGCAGATTGTCATCAAACACCCGCCCCAAATCATGCTTAAACTGCGCTATCTTGCTGTCTGCCATTGTATTGCTGTTAGTTTTCCATTACAGGAGCATTAAATATGCGTATTCTTTTATGAAAGTAGTGAGCAAGCAGGAAACCAATCCTGCTTGCCCTGATAAAATTAGTGTCTATAGTTTATTTTTAGCCAATGTCTCATACTTATTTTTGGTGAGCCGTGAGTACAAATAATCATCATTCAAGAGTTTGATAAAACTATTTTGCGCTTTCTTGGATGATAAATCGATTTTCCCTTCTTTGATTCTCAAGACTCTACTTAGGGAAGCATCTTTGCTCACAAAATCCAAAATAGACTGTGCCGATAATTTGAGAACAGGCGAATTACTCGAAATTTTTATCAACCGACGAGAAAATGATATATCGGATAATCGTTCTTTCATACAATCCATATCCGCAATATCTAATTTCTTTAAGTTCCCGATGACTTCTGTGGCTTTCTTCGAGATGATAGATACAAAATCTTGATTATTATCAAGATAAGCCATATTCAAGACATAGAACATTCCATCTATTAGAATACCATCAATAGCAGAATCCATTCGAAGGATATCATCGCTAATCAATTCAAACTGAGAATCCGATTTTGTAAAGAAGAAACGCCCATTGCTTTGATGCATCAAATTGAATGGGAAATTCTTTCGACAAAGTACAATTTTGTTATCTGCTGTCCCCATTTCAAACACAAAGTATTCAATGTCGGACAACTTATCGCTCTCGAAACGGAATACTTCGATATCTGCTCTTTGAGGTGTAGCGACTGTCTCAATTGTTTTCAAGAATGGAGGCTTGTCGTCCAAATCATACTGATATACAACATTTTTCCTATCATCGGATTGAGACAATGGAACGACATCACAATTGGGGTCTTTGTCGAAAAGACTTCTCTCGACATTCAAGGATTCGATAAGTCCTTTTTTAACAGCGTTCAATACATCTTTTCTAAAATCAGCCTTCTTAATTTCATCGGATGATTTCAGTACAAAATACACCAATACCTCTGTGTATTCGTCTTCAACGACTTTCGTCAATTGGTCTAAAAAGTCATCCTTTAGCATACAATATAGACATTATCTGCCACTTTATAAAAAGAGACAGGATGTTCTAAATCCCCACGATACAACAAGATACTACCGTTTGGAAGTTCCTTATAGTTGGTTTCTACCCTGGCAATCTTATAGCCAAGCAATGCCATTATAGGGTTCGCATAATAAAGATTTGTCCGCACATAGCAAACATACAAAGTTACTAACCATACCAACAACACCAATATGTCTCGATAACTATTGTAATCTATCAATAATACGCTGAATAGCGAAATCATTGTGGTTAGAGAACTCACATAATCTTGTTGCAAGTCCTTCCGGTTGGTAATCTTTTCCGGCAATGAATCAGGAGAACCTTTTAGTCTATAGACAACATGGTGGATCGATGAAATCCCCACGATTAGCATACACACACTTAGCACCGCGACTAAATTCGCAGGGCTAAGTAGTGTATGCAATGCAGAATTCAAATTGACTTCTTTCCAAAAACTACAGCTGAATGGAATGCTCCACGACTGAATAAGCAAGAGCAACCACATAGGCAGCGTTGCTATTGACCAAAGTCGGAACTTGTTTATCATATCGATAAAAATATCAATTCGTTAGGATTTTTTACGAATTGCTCGGATCTGGCTCAAACACATATAATAGCCTTTAATAAATCCCTTACCCTTAATAGAATTGTAAAAAATATGATTTTTCTCAACGACTTCAGGTAGTTTTTTACGTCGGTCGCGTACATACCTATAATATCTCATACTCACACCTGTATACATGGTGGCTGAATAATAGCACATATAATCCTCACCATCCACTACATCAAACTTT
This sequence comes from Bacteroidaceae bacterium, assembly GCA_963659655.1. Lineage (GTDB taxonomy): Bacteria > Bacteroidota > Bacteroidia > Bacteroidales > Paludibacteraceae > Colicola. The sequence goes on from CAVKVE010000099.1 coordinate 3,748, forward strand.
TTTCCTGGTTCATAATGATAAAAACATTTTTGATGACGCATTGGTAAAAAAATATAGTTTCCATTAATTTTTGAAACATATATCCAACCATTATGAGATGTCAACCTTTCTATGTTACAATTTTCGTATAACTCTTCCCAGTCTTTAACAGTTGGAATTTGCCATCCATTCCCCCACTGAACAGTTGCTGCATCATCGATTGGTTCTAATTCGGTTTTATTATCAACAACTCCAAATTCGCTGTATATATTATACTTTGTAAATCTACCCAGCGCATCTATATAACGATGTTCTCTTTTAAGAACATAAGGTTCTCCGTCGGTAAACCGTTCGATCTTACATGCTTCAACTTCTCCATAACGGTAATAATCTCCAAGTTCATATTCATTCTTAGCACCCATATTACATTTAGCCCATAGATTACCACTAGGCAATCCTAAATCAACAAACTCATGTTCGTCTTTTACAACTTTCTTTTTGTTTTTGACTTTGTCCTCAGTTTTTTTATTTTTACTACTCACTTTCGTTTCACTATCGTTGATAGATTTAGCCTTCTTTTTTGTTTCAGTTCCATTATCCTTCCCTTTGGGGTGATTAGAAAAGACCCCAATTACTTTATCCAATATTTTACCCATACGAAATTGTTTTTTTTTATGAATTCATATTATTTTATTCGCCACGAGCGGCTTGTCCGATGGTTAGATTATTGTCCACACAGTGCTTGCCTGCGGGGTCTTTCACTTGCACCGTCAGCCCGTAGGTGGTGTTGAAGAGTTTCTCTGCATCGCCCACTTTCATAGACGCCTTGATGTCCAATTTCACATCCGAACGAGTTTGAATATCCTTGGTTGTCTTGGCATTCAGTTGGTTGAGCGTCATCTCGGGGTCTGCCAATTGCGTACCCTTGTATATCGCCAAAGTGCACCCGAAGGTATCTTTGAAATTCTTGCAGATAGTCTTTACTTTCATCTGCGGTGCCACCGAGAAAGTCTCGTTTGTGAAGTGGTCTTTTAGATTGTTTAGTAGTCCCATATTATTTTTTCTTTTTGGTGTTATTGCCCAATAGGGTGTTAATCACTGCTTTACCGACTTTGCGTTCTACGCCCTGTCGGGTGGTGGGTACGCCTGTGGCACGGGCGACTTTGGTCTTCAATCCAGATATGCCGACTGCCCGCTTCCACGAAAAACTAAGTCCTTTCATACCGGCTTATTGTTCAATGATAATAAACTCGGTACGGCGGTTCTCCGGTGCATTGGGGTTCTCGGTGTTCTTGAGTTGCGAAGAGCCGAAACCGACTGCCTCCAGACGAGCAGCGTCTATTCCCTCGTGTGCTACCAAGAAATCAACCGCCGCGTCTGCACGCGCCTGACTCAAGGCTTGATTGAGCGCAGCATCTCCCTCTGCCGAAGTATGTCCCTCAATACGAAGACGCAGTTCGGGGTTTTTCTCCATCACTTTTGCCAAATCGTGGAGGACAAACTTTGCGCCCTCCGGCAGTTCCGATTTGCCTAATTCAAACTCCGCAGCATTGAAGTTTTTCTCTATCTCTTCAATCTTCTGCACATAGAGTGTGTCGTGAACTATCACGGTTTTCTCTACCACTTGCACGGTCGGCTTTTGATTTCCTTTCAGCAACACCAGCGCAACGATAACAGCGATGACAGCCACTGCAGCAAGAGCAATCCATAGCCACGGCTTCTTCTTTTTCTCTACGGGTGCAGGAGCGGGCTTCGGCTCTTCGGCGTAGGTATATTGCAACGCATAGCCCAACTTACCGAAATCGACATTGGCATCTTTGTTTACCTCTACTTCGATATGATACTTCGCCGCTACCTTGATAAGATTCTGCAGCGACTTGCTTGTCCACATTTGCGCCATAGCCACCGTGCTGCCATCTTGCAAATGTATCGGGCGTTCATCCTTGGTGAAGTAGAGGCTCATGTTTGCGTTGAATGCCTCTGCGTCAGCGAGCGGCAGGAACATCTCGGCTACACCTTTGTCGGGCGCAATATCGTTCGGGAATGCCTTGCGCAAGTCTGCCAAGGTGGTTGCGGGGTTCATTTCGACATACGCCTTAGCTACACCAAGAGCAGCACCATTCTGCGTCTTGCCGATTACTTTAATCTTGCTAATCATAATAATTCTGTATTTTTAGTTTTGTATTATTTGTAAAGCATACCCCTCTTTTCCAAAGTCCGCAGTTGCGTCTTTGTTCACTTCTGCTTCGATACCCAATGACATTGCTACTTCCATAAGGTTCTGCAGCGACTTACCCGTCCAAATCTGCGATATTGCCACCGTACTACCGTCTTGCAGGTGTATTGGGCGTTCATCCTTGGTGAAGTAGAGGCTCATGTTTGCGTTGAATGCCTCTGCGTCAGCGAGCGGCAGGAACATCTCGGCTACACCTTTGTCTGGTGCAATATCATTAGGGAATGCCTCGCGCAAATCTGCCAAAGTGGCTTTCGGATTTTTCATAACGAATGCTTTGGCTATACCCAATGCAGTCGCATTCTGCGTTTTGCCTATTACCTTCACATTAAACGGCACCACATTCTCAACGGTTACGATGCAGTAGTACATATCAACCCCATCAGTTGTTATGTCTTGCCATTGTATGGTACATTCACTATCCAAATAAAAACCGTCTCTTCCCTCCGTAGTAGAAGTATTTCGCTGCCAGTGTTTGTCACACGAGTGCGTACCATTCTGCATTCCGAATTTGTAATTATTGGATGACTCTTTGGTCGGTTTTGTATAGAATGGGTCGTTTGTCAAGAACACAGCCAAGCCGCCAACTACATGCTCATAGCGGTTGCGAACAAGTTCCAATCGCCGCACATCTTTCCAGAAGTCATACATGCCTAAATCCTGTGCGCCCTGCGATTTCATTATTTCAAATGTTTCTCCCTCTGCAGCATTGATGTCTTCGCCAAAGCGCAACAATGTTTTCTTGTCCACACTTTTGGTCTTGTATTTCAATTCTATCGGTAGATATTCTTCCCCTTTCCGAACCACAATGTCCATACGCAGTTCGCTATCCCAGATATATCCGTTCAGTGTTTTATTAGGTACATAGTACTCCAAATCCACATCGTCGTATTTACCGAGCGACTTTAGATAAAGAGCCAGGTGCATTTGGAAATCCCGCTCATTGAAGAACAACTCTTGGTTGTTCTTCAAGAAAGCGTGGCTATCGTCACAAACGAGTTCAATTAAATTCGTGTTCATAGTATAAAGATATAATTATTCCCAATCATCATTATTTTCGTACTTATAAAGTTCTTTGGAAAGTTTAGCTCCAAATTGTTGGGTTGTCCAATTTGGATCGTATTCAAAGCCTATCCTTTCCGATATTTCACGCATTGTTCCTTTCGCATTCTCACAAGTGCGCGTTACAATAACCCTATACTCATCCTCTATTTCTTCATCTTCGTCATCTACTTCGATTTCATACTGGCCTATTTCACAAAGACTGTCATATTGACCATATTTAGTACAAAAATTTCTTGCGAAAGTCAAATTATCCCAAGTAAGGTCATAAACGAAGTTTGCTATCTTAGCCGCTTCACATAAGGCATCTTTAATACACTCGTTACTATAACGATATTCGATTGAAACATGATGGTCTTCATCGGGTATAGAAATTATATAACCGTCCCCCCTTTCAAAATACAGTTCAGCAAAGAAACCTACTTTTCCACTCATTTTTTTGCTAATTAAACAATCACTTACGCTATCCGCAATGGTGTCCTCTGCATTATTTAGAGCATAGCCCAACTTGCCAAAATCGACATTGGCATCTTTGTTTACCTCTACTTCGATATGATACTTCGCCGCTACCTTGATAAGATTCTGCAGCGACTTGCTTGTCCACATTTGCGCCATAGCCACCGTGCTGCCATCTTGCAAATGTATCGGGCGTTCATCCTTGGTGAAGTAGAGGCTCATGTTTGCGTTGAATGCCTCTGCGTCAGCGAGCGGCAGGAACATCTCGGCTACACCTTTGTCTGGCGCAATATCATTCGGGAATGCCTTGCGCAAGTCTGCCAAGGTGGTGTTCGGGTTCATTTCGACATACGCCTTTGCTATACCAAGGGCAGCACCATTCTGCGTCTTGCCGATTACTTTAATTTTAGTTGCCATAAGGTATTTGATTGTTGGATTGTTTCTAATAAGGAAAGTAAGCCGTTCTTGGAGGTCGATATCTCCAAGAACGGCTTGGTTTGATTACTCTTTGCCTGCAGCAGCGAGAGTGATTTCGTTGTCACTGAGTTTGCTGTCGTCCGGAGTAGCCACTTGTACACCGATACCGTAAGTCTCGGTTACTTTCTTCTCGAAGTTGCCGACACGGAGATTCGAACCAAAAGTGCATTCTCCGCCCTTTGCGTTGCCCATAAGGGTAGCGAGTGTAGCCTCATCGTCAGCCTTGGTCTTGCAAGTAGCCGTAGTGTACACACGCAGGGTTGCACCAAATGCTTTTTTGAAATTTGCCTTGAGGGTCTTTACCTTCATACGGCCGTCAATTCTAAGTTCTGCCATTTCTTTTGAAATTTTATTAGGTTAATAATTGAATCCGACACTCTGTGCGGATTCGTGAGTTGATGTTTTGATTGTCTATGGAATACGGTTATTTCTTCCGCTCGCGGGCGAGGGACTCTTTCGCCATGTCTATTTCATGTTTGATACTTGCTATTTTGCTGT
>CAVKVE010000100.1:0-8255 GCA_963659655.1 Bacteroidaceae bacterium
GTCTGTATCGGCACTATCCGCACCTGCAGGTCTTTCAGTGCCTGTTGCAGTTCTGCGTTCTGTTCCGTCAGCCCTATCCACCATTCTGCCTCATCCATCGAGTCAAATCCTATCACACGCAGTGCACATCCGGTCCCCACAACGGGCATTTTCTGCAAGTCGAAATCACGGATCAAGAACTGCGAGAAGTTGAATAGTGCCACTTCGTATTGCAGTCGATTGAGTGCTTGTTCCGATGCCGTAGGCAGATAGAGCAGCACCACACTTTCCACGTTCCTGTCATCCGACAGTGCCGCCGTTTCGGTCGTGTCCTCTGCTGTTGCTGTCTGCTCACGCAGTGCTGCGAGGTCGGTCACTGCCCCACCCTGTTGGCTCTCCATGCCTTGTCCCATCATAGCAAGCATATCTTTCGCCATCGTGCTCAGTTCGCTTTCCGGATAGCGTGTCACCATGTCCCGCAGTTGTCCTACAAAGGCATCCTGTCCATCGGTTCGTGCCACCGCCACCGCATTCAGGAACAGGAATCGCGGCATCAGCGGCGACAGCGGATAGGTCTGTTCCGCATAGGTTTTGTTCGCTTTCACCTCCGCAAACTCGCCGGCGGTGTAGGCACGATAGGTCTGTTCGTATAGCGAGTCCTGCTCGGCAGTCATGCGTTGCAGCTTCTCGAAATAATCCGGCTGCGACACAATGCGTGCCTGCTCCGTGTTCGGGTAGTAGGTCGTTATCTCTCGCCCATATTGGTCGGCTGCTGTTTGGTCTTCTCGCCTCAGCGCATCCAAATAGTACATATAATATAGGTCGAGCAGGTCTGCATGGTGCGGGAACCGCTGACACAGTTCCTCAAAGGTCGCCATCGCCAGCTCCTCATCCTCTAACTTATAACGGCAGGTATATACCATGCTCACCAGTGCCCGCCGTATCAGGCTGTCCGATTGCGCCAGGTCGGCTGCTGTGCGGGGTATCTGTTGCAGGTAGTATTCCGGTTTGTGGTTATCGGTTTCCACCGTGCGGGTGCGTGTCTGTGTCGAGTCAGCCATTTGCGTCGAATCCGTTGCCTCTTCCGTACCCTCTTCTTCCTCGCTCTCTCCGAATAGCGATGAGGAGGCCTTGCTCCGGCGTCGCCAATCGTCCTCTAAGGGTCTATTTCCCCATTTCTTTTGGAATTCTTGCTTTCCCGAGCGCAGCAGTTGCGTGTTGTAGAAATACCATTCTCCCTTTGTGCCGCTTCCGCCCAGCATATTCGATGTATTCACGCTCTGCAGCCCGCTGTTTTCCGCTTCTCGTTCGGCCAACGCTTCTTGTTCGGCTTGCGCTTGTTCCGCCTCTATCAGGTCGGCTATCAGTTTTTCCACCACCGCACGCTGTTCCGCCTCCGATAGTCGGCTCAGTCGTTGCAGCGAGTCTTGCAGTTCCACGGTCGTATTTTCCACTATCAGCTCATCCAGCACCTCCGAGCGTTTCTGCACCCGCTCAAACTGCGCATTTTCGGGCGTCAGTATCGTCACCGCCTCGCGGTAGCAAGGCTGCGCATCCCCGTACTGCCTGTGGTCAAAATAGATATCTCCCATACGCACCAGCACCGCCGCTTTTTGCAGCCCTGCCTGTGTCGCTTGGTCTATGGCCAACTGATATTGTTCCAGCGCCCGCATCGTATCGCCGGCCGACAGATAGATATTTCCCGCCGCGCCGTATATTTGGTCGAGTTGGTCTTTGTATTTCGATTGTTTGGCCATTTGCCGCAGTTGTTTGAGCGACGATTTCCCGCTCAGCTCCGCAATATGGATGCGCGCGTTGAATTCCATCACCGTCGGCGGTGCCAATCGAATAGCCCGCTTGTAGGCATCTATCGCCTCCTGTCGTTTGCCTTCCCGCTCGTATAGTTGCGCCAGCACATACTCAAATCGAGGCCGATACACTTTGCGTTTCTCGTAGGGGATGGCCAATTTCACAAACGGAATGGCGGCGTGATACTGCTGCGTTTTCAGCAGTATGTCTGCGCTCACGGCGGAGTAGAGTCGGGCATGTTTTTTCGACAGGGCATCCACTTGCACCTTCTGCAGCATATCTTCCGCCTCGTACAGCCACCCCATTTCCGCATAAGCCCGAGCCGTCCATAGTTGGCAGCGTGCCACCATGTCGGGGTCGTTGCTGTAGTGTTTGCTGATGTACGAGAAGGTGCCCACCGAGCCTAAAAAATCGCCTTTGTGGAATTCCGCCTCGCCGAGCCGTATCCATGCATTGCCCATTTCCGCGTTGAATTCCTCTTGCTTCAGCCACGCCTTGTATTTCGGGTCATTGCGTTTTTTCGGGTCGGGTTTGGGTTTTGCTTTTATCGAGTGCAGTTTGATGCATTTCCGGCATTTCTCGATGGTCAGATCCATTTTGCTTGCCGAGGCCTCTGCCGCACGGTGATTGCTCACGGGGTAGAGGTTCAGAACCGTCGAGTAGTCGTCTTCGTTGGCGTCTTGTATGGCTTTCAGTCCTTCCTCGTAGGCGGTATTGCCGTTGTACATAATGTTGTATTTCACCTTCGTTTGGTGAAAACTACGCGTCGCCCAAGTGTTCTTTTGGGTCGAGCAAGAAGCCAGCAGCACGAGCCACAGCCCCGCTGTTAGATAAACAATATGGTCGAGTAGGCGATTATGCATGCGTAGTCGGAGTCAGTCCTTTCACGTGCGACTCAGCGGCTATAAATTCTTTCAGGTAGTACGGCTCGTAGTATGCCACATCTGCGCTTTTGTAGCCTTCTGTCAGCATTCGTTCCGCCAGCAGTCCGGCATATTTTGCTTCCGGCACCACGCCGTCCAAATAGTGTCGTTCTCCGCCGGCGAGCATCTCTTGGCACTTGGAAGCTCCGTCGCCGAAGTAGTACACCGCATTGTCTTGCGGCAGCCACTCCGCCGAATCCACCACTTGTGCCACCACCTCCTGTTTCGACCGCAGTTCGTGGTCGTATAGGGTAGTATATACTTCCATGCGTCGTGCATCCACCATAGGGCAGAGTAGGGAACCTTCTGCCAACTCCTCGCCGTAGCGTGCAGCCGCAGCAGCGGCCAGTATCTGCAGGGTCGGCACCGGAATCAGCGGTATTTTGTATCCGTAGCATAGTCCTTTGGCTATTCCCGTGCCGATACGCAGCCCCGTGTAGCTGCCCGGACCTTCCGATAGGGCCACGGCTTCCGGTTTCAGTCCCCGCTCTCGCAGTTCTTGCAGCAGTTCATCGATGAATACGGGCAGTTTGGCGGCATGGTTACCGCCTTCGGTGCTGAGTCGTTCTAATGTAGGCACGCCTCCGATGGTCACGGCTGCCGAGCATACTTGCGTACTGGTTTCTATACAAAGAATCGTCATTTTTTCCTACTTATTTACGCCCCGCTTGAGCCAACGCCCATCATTTGAGCCGCCACTCATCGCTTGAACCTTGTCTATAAATTTCTTCTATTTTTCTTTCAGCTCTGCGGAATAGGAACCTGCCCGTCCGCTCTGCGGCATAGGAACCCCATATTCGCCCGTTCCAATGAATTCGTTTTCCTCTATTTTTCTTGCCGCTTGCGGCAAAGGAACCTGCCCGTCCGCTCTGCGGCATAGGAACCCCATATTCGCCCGTTCCAATGAATTCGTTTTCCTCTATTTTTCTTGCCGCTTGCGGCAAAGGAACCTGCCCGTCCGCTTGCGGTATATGAAACTCTGCCCTCTTGTCATCGTTCCCGTGCATTCCGCATGGCTCGTTGCAGTTCCCGTTTGTCGTCTTGTTCCCGCAGTGCTTGCCGTTTGTCGTAGGAGTGCTTACCTTGGCAGAGGGCGATTTCCATTTTGGCGAATCCTTTGTCGTTGATAAACAGCCTCAGCGGAACGATGGTCTTTCCCGTATCTTTCACGGCTCGTTCTAATTTCCGCAGTTCTTTTTTCTGCAGTAGCAGTTTCCGGTCGCGTTTTGCTATGTGGTTGGCATAGCTGCCGAATCGGTATTCGGCTATGTGCATGCCTTTCACCCATAGTTCGCCTTCGCTGAATTGGCAGAAGGTGTCGGCGAGTGAGGCTTTGCTTTCCCGTATCGATTTTATTTCCGTTCCGAACAGTTGCAGACCGGCGGTGTACCGGTCGAGTATCTCATAGTCAAAAGTGGCTCTTCGGTTTTTTATATTTACATCACTCTTTAAGCGCATAGTCGTCTTGTGTCGCTTGTTTCAGTTCTACTCGTTTGTATTTCTTTTGTCGTTGTTGCCAGCGTTCGCGTGCATATTGTTGCATGTCTATCACGTCGTCGCTTTCGTCTATTATCTCTAATCCGAATATCGTTTCTATGATGTCTTCCAGCGTCAGGATTCCTTGGAAGCACCCGTATTCATCTATCACGAGGGCTATCTGCGATTTCTCTTTGAGCATGGCGCTGAATATGTCGCTGATCGACTTGTTTTCGTCGAACGAGGGCAGGCTGCGTTTTATCTCGCCTAATGTTATGCCGAAGTGGTCTTCCGCGAGGTCTTCCAACGCATCATCCCGCAGCACATAGCCCGTGATGTATTCCGGTGCATTGGGCGAGAAAACGGGGATACGCGAGAAGTGGTCGTATTCGTCGGACTCGTAGTATTCTTTCAGCGTCATCGTTTCGGGCGCTATTTTCGCCACCACACGAGGCGTCATCACATCGGATGCCTTGATTTTGTCCAGTCGCATCACGTTGCTGATTATCTTGTTCTCGTCTTGCTCTATCACGCCTTCCTCTTCGCCCACGTTCACCATCGCCAGCACCTCTTCGCGCGATACGCTTGCCTCATCGCTGTTCCGTTTTATCAGTTTTGTCACGCCCCGTATCAGCAGCACGCAGGGGTACATAATCACCACCAGCACTTGAATGCAGCGGGCGGTGAATCCCATCAGTTGTTTCCAGTGTCCCGTTCCGATGGTTTTCGGCAGTATCTCCGAGAACACCAATATCAACACGGTGACTATCACACTCACTAACCCGAACCATTCCGAGCCGAAAACCAAGGTCGCTTGCCGACCCACGCCTGCCGCACCTATCGTGTTGGCTATTGTGTTGAGCGACAGAATGGCAGCCAGCGGCCGCTCCGTTTCCGTCTTATATTTCTTCATCAGGGTGGCGGGAGCGTAGCCTTCCTCCTCCCGCATGGTGATATAGCTTAACGTGGTAGTCATCAGAGTCGATTCCAGCAGCGAGCAAAGAAACGATACTGCCATTGCAGACAGTAGAAATGTTATAAGAAGTCCCATAATACAAAATTAGGCTGCAAAATTACTACTTAATTTGTGGATTTCCAAAAAAAGCATTACTTTTGCGGGGTTTTTAGAGAGTCTTCGACTTGTTTTGACGCTCTTCGACTGCATTTCACATCATTTGAATCGATTCATTACACATTTTTTGGAACTATGATAAACAACATTCTCGCCATTACAGGAAAGCCCGGTTTGTTCCGTTTGGTCAGCCGTGGAAACAATATGTTGATTGTTGAGTCGCTGCTCGACGGCAAGCGCACCCCCACCTATGCTCGCGATAAGATTGTCGCTTTGAGCGAGGTCAGTATGTTCACCACGGGCGACGATGTCGCTTTGAGCGAGGTGCTGACTAAGGTGGGCGAGAAGGAGGGGCTTAAGGTAGCCTCTATCGATGCCAAGAAGTCGGACAACGATGCGCTCCGTGCATGGTTTGGCGATGTATTGCCCGATTTTGACCGCGATCGTGTCTATCCCAGCGACATCCGCAAGCTCATCCAGTGGTACAATATCTTGATCAACGCCGGCATCACCGATTTTGCGGTCGAGGAGGAGGCAGGCGAAGAAGAAGCCGCCGTTGAGGCTGAGGCTCCCAAGGTAGAGGCCAAGAAGCCTGCCAAGACGCAGGTCAAGACACAGAAATCCGCAGCTGCTTCCGCCAAGACGGGGGTTGGTGCGCGCAAAGGTTGATTCTCCGTGAACTGATTGATATCATAGAATCTGTAGCGCCCTTGAGTTACCAAGAGTCTTGGGATAATTCGGGTCTGCAGGTGGGTGACACGGGAGCAGATATACGGGCTGCCCTGCTGACGACAGATGTTACAGAGTCTGTCGTCGCTGAGGCCGTTTCTACGGGTTGCAATCTCATTGTCAGCCATCATCCGCTTCTTTTTCATGGCATCCGTTCCGTGGTGGGTGCCACGCCGCAGGAGCGTTGCGTGGCGGAGGCCATTCGGCACGGCATTGCCATCTATTCCAGCCATACGGCTATGGACTGCTATCTCCATGGCGTGAGCGGCCGCATAATGCAGACGCTCGGCATCTCCGACTATCATATTCTTGTCCCCGCTGAGGGCAGCACCGCCGAGAAGCCTTTCGGTTTGGGGGCAGTCGGTTCGTTTCCCGAACCGGTGCCTTACCAAGACTTTCTCCGCCTTGTGCGAGATCGTTTCTCTGCCTTGTATGTCCGCTATACCGACTGCCCGCACGCTGCGGTGCAGCGCCTTGCCGTCTGCGGGGGAGCAGGAGCCGAGTTCGTGGAGCAGGCTATCGCCGCCGGAGCCGATGCCTATCTCACCGCCGATTGCAAGTACCACGAGATGCAGGCAGCGGCAGGTCGTATCGGTTTGGTGGATATCGACCATTGGACAAGCGAGCATTTCACGCGCGATATTTTCCGAGAGTTGCTCTCGCCCTATATTCCCACTCGCATAGCCGAATCCGACCGTTCCCCGGTTCATTGCCTGTAGAGTCGGGTAGGGCAGTCCCGCCGAAAATACTGCCAAACACATAAAAGCAAAATAAAAACAATACAAATATGGAAAAAAATGAAGAAATGACCGTAGAGAGCAAGTTGAAGGCTCTGTACGAATTGCAGGCTGTCGATTCCAAGATCGACGAGTTGCGTACCCTTGCCGGCGAGTTGCCGCAGGAGGTAAAAGATATGAGCGATGTCGTTGAGGGTTTGAAGACCCGTTTGGAGAACATCGAGAACGACATCAAGGAGTGCGAGACGCAGATTTCCGACCATCGTGTCCGTGTAGAGAACAACAACGCCGCCATTTCCCGCTATCAGGAGCAGCAGAAGACGGTTCGCAACAACCGTGAGTTCGACAATCTCAACAAGGAGATTGAGTACCAGCAGTTGGATATTGAGCTGAGTCAGAAGAAGATTCGCGAGTTTACGGCCGAGTTGGAGACCCGCCGTGAGGAGAAGGCGAAGACCATCACCGAGATCGAGGAGAAGACGGTCGATCTCAACCAGAAGCGCAACGAGTTGGAGTCTATTTTGATTGAGACCCGTGCCGAGCAGGAGTCGCTCATGTTGCGTTCGGCGGAGTTGGAGAAGCATATCGACGACCGTCTGTTGGCGGCATTCAAGCGTATCCGCAAGAACGCTCGCAACGGCCTTGCCGTGGTTAAGGTGGAGCGTGACAGTTGTGGCGGTTGCCATAGCAAAATTCCGGCACAGCGTCAGTTGGATATTCGCCTGCGCAAGAAGATTATTGTCTGCGAGTTCTGCGGCCGTATTCTTGTAGACGCCGAGATGGGCGAAAACTAATAAAAACAAGGGAAAACGCCCCCAACTAAATCCCCTAGTCCCTCTAGTCCCCCTAGTTTCTAGTCCTTCTAGTTCTTCTAGTTCCTCTAGTTCTTCTAGTCCTTCTAGTCCTTCTAGTTCCTCTAGTTCTTCTAGCCCCCCTAAAACAAATGGACTGCACCCCATCGTGCAGTCCATTTTCTTTTCCTCTCCCCCCAAAAAAAAGCACCATTTTTTTTACATTTTCGCCCACTCGTTCCAAACACGGGTCACCTACGGGTCACCTACGGGTGAGAACCATGCCGGAATCCGTCTTTTCTTCACGGAAAATTATTCACTTTTTAATTATTTATTCATTTTGTGTCAAAAAATCCACACTCTTTTCATTAAATAGCAGTATTTTTGCACCCGATTTAGAGTGGGCAGCTGTGCAATCGAAAAGCAATCAAGGATTTACAGCGGTTGGCCACTGTAAGTTAAGCTACATTACTGTTATTTACCCAATTGTTTGCGAATAGATAACCGAAGAGAATCTAAGTGAAGACACGCAGAACTCCGAAACTATGACCAACAGCGTCTGCAGTGGCAGGCGCAGAACAGGAAAAACCAGAACACGGCAGGAGCCATAGCCGAGCCCTGCTCCGTTGCAGTAGTGCAGCAGGCTTAACCCTATTAACCAACCGGAAATGACACAATCTACCAACAACAAAAACAATAGTCAAGCCATTACTATGCAAAAATTTTTCTCCCCCCGCAT
>CAVKVE010000101.1:0-8236 GCA_963659655.1 Bacteroidaceae bacterium
TGCGAGCCTACCAAGCCGACCTGCAAATTGTGGTTGCCTTTCGTATGCTGCCCGAAGTGGTATGGGCAATGCCTCGCTTAGGAACATTCAACCTACACGCATCGCTGCTGCCTCAATACCGCGGAGCTGCTCCGATAAATTGGGCAGTAATCAATGGGGACAAAGAGACCGGTGCAACCACTTTTATGCTCAAGCACGAAATTGACACGGGTAATCTAATTCTGCAAGAGCGTATCGCCATCGGCGCGGATGAAAATGTAGGCAGCGTACACGACCGGCTGATGTTGCTCGGCAAAGGGTTGGTGCTGCGTACCGTAGATTTGATCATCGATTGTGAAAATCAAGGGATTGCTTTGCCGACGACCCCACAACCGGAAATAGCAGAGCTCCGTCCTGCTCCTAAGATATTCAAGGAGACATGTCAAATCAATTTCGGCAAGACCGGACAAGAAATACACAACTTTGTGCGCGGACTGTCACCCTACCCTGCGGCATGGTGCAATCTAACCCTGCACGGGAAGGGATACGAAAATGTTAAAATATATCGGGTCGAATACACGGCAGCCAAGGGGAACGAGGACAAAGAAATTGTTGTCCCCTGCGCTGACGGCTATGTTCGCATACTGGAGCTACAGCTCCCCGGCAAAAAAAGAATGGACGCTAAAGCACTACTAAACGGACTGAAATGATAGATTATATTGCCCTAATAGACAAGTATTACCGAACCACTCCCGAACTAAGAACGATATTGATAGCTCACAGCACCCAAGTTCGCGACCGGGCATTACATATAGTAGACCTACATCCCGAATGGATAGCCAACAACATGGTCGATAGGGAGTTTATCGAGGAGGCATCCATGCTGCACGATATAGGCATTATCTATTGCAACGCCCCCAAGATACACTGCATGGGGCCTCATACTTACATCGAGCACGGCTATCTCGGGGCCGAACTACTCCGCAAGGAAGGACTTCCCAAACATGCATTAGTCGCCGAGCGACACACCGGAACCGGTATTACAGCCGAACAAGTGGTGCGCGAGCAGATCCCTATTCCCGTTCGTGACTATTGCCCCATATCGTTGGAGGAAAAGATAATCTGTTACGCCGATAAGTTCTACTCAAAGGGACACATCGGAGAGACCACGCCTACCAGCAAAATACGCCAACAGATATGGAAATATGGTCACGATGCCATTGTCCGTTGGGATAGTATGGTCGAACTAATGGGCGAAGATATATAAGTCTTTCCCACCCCCATAGCGAATTGAGGCGTATAGCCCCAAAATAAGATATGCTGCCGTTGGATTTCGGCAGCATATCTCGTTTATAATGCCAAACGACCTGTATGGCAATAGTTCATCAAGACTTACAGAGTAATCCAACAACTACTCCACCTCTACGCCCGTAAGTGTGTAAGTCTTTCCGTTGCGGAGAATATAGACTTGTCCGTCAATGAGAACCTTTTGCGGAGTGGTGTCAAAATCCGTATCGGCTTGTATGTCATTTATTGCTGTGGCGGGGACAAACTCCGCCTCAAGGTTCAAATCACTTACTACTGTAAAGCGATAGGGGTTATAGGTCAAACCATTGCTCCATTGCTTGAATTCATAGCCGCTATTAGGAATAGCCGTTAATGTAATTTGAGTACCATAATTATAGTCTCCACCACCCGTAACAACACCACAACTAATATCATAAGATACCATCACTGTATATAACGAGTTAGGATCTATAGAAAACTCTGCGTTATAGGTAGCATTGCCTCCAACAAACACTGTACGCGGATTATCTATATTACCATCGCTCCACTGAGTAAATAAATAATGCCTATTTGGAACTACTGTTAATATTACATTCATACCATAATCATATACACCGGTGCCCTCTACACTACCATTTTCAGCTAATGCAGAAATAGTATATTTATTTGGAGCAAAATCTGCAGTATAAGAAGCCTCACCGTCTATATATATTGTGCGAGGATTGTCTGTGTTACCATCATTCCATTGCAAAAAGTAGTAATGTTCATCGGGAATGGCCATCAGTGTAATAGTTGCTCCATAATCGTATGTGCCAGTTCCTTCGACACAACCATTTATAGCTACGACCGAAATGGTGTGTTTATCAATAGTAAATTCGGCTGTATAAGAAGCATCACCTTTAATCGTAACTATTCGGGGATTATCCGTATTACCATCACTCCATTTCGTAAAATGGTAATGTTCATCGGGCATAGCAGTTAGAGTTGCAAATGTACCGTAGTCATATTTACCTACACCAGATACCCAACCATTTTCGGCAGAAGCGGATATAGTAAACTGCTCAATGGCAAATTCGGCAATATAAGTAGCATCACCATTAATAGACACTATTCTTGGATTATCTGTGTTACCATCACTCCATTTCGTAAAAAGGTAATGTTCATCGGGCATGGCAGTTAGAGTTACAAATGTACCGTAGTCATATTTACCTACACCATATACACAACCATTTTCGCCAGAAGCGGAAATGGTATGTTGATCAATAACAAATTCAGCAGTATAAGTAGCACCACCGTTAATCAAAACAGGTCGAGGATTATCCGTATTACCATCACTCCATTGCGTAAAATGGTAATGTTCATCAGCAATAGCAGTTAGAGTTGCAAATGTACCATAGTCATATTTACCTGCACCACATACATAACCATTTTCGGCAGAGGTGGAGATGGGATATTGGTCAATTATAAATTCAGCAGTATAGGTAGTATCTCCAATAGCCGATACTACTCGTGGATTATCCGTATTACCATCACTCCATTGAACAAATTGATAATGTTTGTCAGCAACTACGATGAGAGTAGCATAAGTACCATAGTCATATTTACCCGTACCATATACACGACCATTTCCGGCTGAAGCAGATATATTATACAGATTAGGAGCAAATTCTGCCATTAGGGTTGTGTCTTGAAATACTACAAAAGAGCGCGGATTGTCGGTATTTCCATCCATCCATTGAACAAAATGATAATGTTCATCTGCAATTGCTAAAGTAGTCAGTTCGTTGTCGCAAGTATAAGAACAGATTTCTGCAATCCCATTAGCAGAGGACTGGGTTGTGGCATTGTATTCATGAACCTCTATAAGATCCTTAAATGATTTCCAATATGGGCTTTTTTGATACACATCTTTTGTTCCACATGGTATAAATACAGAAAGTTCATTGATGCCATCATAATACAAAGCCTGACAGCTCGGTGGTGTTTGTGTTTCCAGATATATAGAAATTAAGTTGCTACATCTGTCGAAAGCCAAATCCCCAATACTTGTTACACTATTGGGAATAGTAACAGAAGTTAGACTTGTGCAATCGCCGAAAGCCAAAAACCCAATACTTGTTACACTATTGGGAATAGTAACAGAAGTTAGACTTGTGCAACCATAGAAAGCCTCACCCCCAATACTTGTTACACTATTGGGGATAGTAACAGAAGTTAGACTTGTGCAACCGTAGAAAGTCCCCTGCTCAATACTTGTTACACTATTGGGGATAGTAACAGAAGTTAGATTCGAACACCTCATGAATGTCCACTGCTCAATACTTGTCACTATGTATCTTTGACTATTATAAGTTATATACATAGGAATGACAATACTACTAAGAATGACACTATCTGTATAATCCCAACTGAAAGCTACAGTGGCGGTACCTTGATCTAAATTGTAGTACAGACCATCTATTAAGACACGGTCATCGGCATAAGTAGAGAGCAGGCTCAGTAATGCAATAAGCGTCAATATGATTTTCTTTTTCATCTTTTATAAGCAAATTAATAATGTTAGTTATTAGAAAGAAAAAGGCAAAAAAGTTGCACTTCTAATGTGGACTTAGGCATCAACCCAAACTATTATTCCCATCAATAAGGCTGCACATAACGAAATAATTTTTGTTTTCATAATTGTTGCATTAATTTATACGATATTGTATTATTTCTTGATACCTGTCATCAGCTTCTGTCATAATAACGGGACAGGAATAGGATGTTTCCTTAAGATCACGAATTACTTCATAATCTGGGTGATGATATTTATTTCTGACTCCTACAGATATAACAGCATGACGAAAATGCCTATATAGATCCACATTGTGACCATTATACGAACCATGGTGCGGAACTTGAACTACGGATATTTTATGCCATACGCCTATCAGAGAATAGAACTGCTTCATCGCATTATAGAAATTAGAATCGGACGCAGGGAAATCACCCGTATATAAACATCCACCATAGCATTGATACCACCGATAACAACAGCCTTCCAAATAAGACCGATAACATTCAAAATTAGGGCAATCGTATTCTCTATTTATCAAATTAACCGGACCGGAATAAACAGGCATAGAGTATTCATTCTCATGAGCGAATATGTGTTTATAAATTTTCTTACATTTGGCAAGAACACTTCTGTCCTGCAGAACATTTGCTAAAGAAGCAAAATTAACCCGATTACCTATAAAACATCCTTTCAGTTCATCAATGGATTGTAAAGCTTCTAATAACTGCTCAGCCTTCGTAGAATTAGTATAGTAGTTGAAAGGGATATACTCCCAAAAAACTCCTAATCTAATTCGGCATTTTTTCAGGTTGCTTCCTCTATATGGATTATTAGAAAGAATATCTATTTCGGAATATTCCGTATTATTGTCATCTTCGATAGAAATTGGAAGTATTTGAACAACTCTTGCTTCCTCTATTCGTTCGTTGCTCTCAGACAATGACTGCATCAACGATACTGTCTCTTGAAATTCCACATCCGAAGCATAGAATTTGCTATACAAGACACTTTCAAGTAGTAATGCAGGAGATAATTGAGGCAGAAAGACATATCTTACATTACGCTGTTGCAATAGTCTTTGCAACCCACTGATGTGATCCCAATGCAAATGAGAGACAAAAACAGCATAAATCATAGCCTTGTTAGGGAACGCTTCTTCTATATAATCCGATAATGTCCTGTGCATGTTGTAGTCCCTTCGAACTTCTCTACTCGGTTCAAAACAGCCACAATCATAAACCACATTTACCGGATTTGTTTCACCTTCTACATCAAATTCTTCTGAACAGAACAATCCCTGTCCAACGGGGTAAAATGTCCTACGTAAGTTCATCTTAAAATCACAATTTATTTTGTGGATGCCTACTCTATAATGGGATTTTCGGCTTCTTCCCTTACTATGTAATATAGTTGTATTCGGGGGATCCCCATTTCTTTTGCCAAAGTAGTTCACATACAGGCACACAAAAAAACGCGGACTTCTGTTAGTAAATCCGTGTTCTGTGGTCGTAGGAAACCTAAATCATCGAAGATACTTGCAGAAACCCACGCGTGTATATCGTACCATGTGTATGCCTTATACAGGCACACAATAGTGTAAGATACACCCATGAGCATCTACTAATGTCTTGCACTCGAATGATTTAGTGAAATTTCCTACGTTTCAGAACATCGAATTGCAAGCGTTAGTCAAACGCTCTAAATATATACAAAAGCCCTCCCTACCACTTTCTCGAGACGCCGCTGCGTCCGTCAGCGAAAGCATTCGCGTGGGTTTTGCATCGTGCTGAAAGTTTATCTCGTCCGTCAGCACAACAGACATAGCGAAATCTCTCACATGATTTCGTATACTACGATATCACTTTGGCAATTTCGCACCGCAAAGATAGTACTAATTTCACAAATATGCAAATGTTTTTTAGTTGAGCTATTCCTTTCTTGCTATATGCAAATCGTGTATGTAAATTTTCATCGTACAAAAAAACGATTTCCAAGTGGAAATCGTTTTTTAATAAACACAATATAATCAACAGATATATATATTGTGTATGAGATGATTTTAAGAGATTCGTGTTATACCATTACTGCGGCTACGAGTGCCAAGATAGCATAAAACTCCGGCAGAGCGGCGTAAATCATCGTATTCGCCATTACATCATGACCGGCTGCGATGCCTGCGATACCATGTGCGCAGACCTCACCCTGACGAATACCGGACAGCATGCAGACAAGACCTACTGCCAAACCAATGCCGAAGCAAAGAGGACCATTGGCTGCTATATATTCCAATCCTTTGTTGTTCCAAAGGAACCATGCCACGAAGCCGTATAGACCCTGCGTAGCCGGAATAGCCGACAAAATCATGTAACTTGCCGATTTGTCTTTGTTCTTCTTCAGTGCCCCCTCTGCAGCCTTACCTGCAATGGTGGTTCCGTAAGTAGAACCAATACCTGCCAGAGCCAACATCAAGCCCCAACCCAGATAACCTAAAATTTCATTCATAATAGTGATTATTTTATTTATTTGTTTTTCTAATTCTTTCGCTTGCGGGTCGTACTCCCGCAATGTTTGTTTCTATGAAGATAGTCCACTTTTGATTTAATAGTAAAATCCCTCTGTTTGCGCTCCTTGGCTTATTTAGCAAACGGGCGATAGAGAACACCTTTGCCCTCGTAGCCGGAGTTTTTGAAGTACTCCACAAAGGTAAGACGCAGCGGGTGGACAAATGCGCCAAGAGCCGACAAAGCGAGGTTCAGCACATGCCCGACAATAAGTATCAGCACGCAGCCTATCCAGGTACCTACATTCGGGTTCTCGCCCAAAATGGTAATACCCAAGTTGTTGAACGCTGCGCCCAACATACCGCCGGCAAGACCCAACGCATAAAGACGCGTATAGGACAGCACATCACCCAACAGACCCGTCACCATACTATAGGTATCCCACAATCCCAAACCGATATTGATGAGCGGATTACGCCCGGGCTTATTGAATAGGAATATACCCAAGGCCGACACAGCACCGATGACAATCATTGCCCACTCGGCTGCAGCAGGAGATACCCAATTCATCAGCGAGAAGATACCTACGCATATTCCGCCCACGATGAGCAACAACCAACCCCAAGTGGAGAGGTTCTCTTTCCAACCGAAGCGTTTGGTGTAACAGATAGCCTTCACAACCATCGCCAAACAGATATGGAAGATACCTATACAGAGCGCCATCACCATCTGGATATCGTATTTAGAGCCCAACACTTCGACATTTCCCTTAATCATAACCGATTTCAATGCGTCGGGCATCCACGATGCAGAATACAGGTCAATCCCGAAGAAAGTCCCTAGGAAGAATCCGACGACCATCGTGCCAACACCCAAAACCGTGATGATAGGACCTTGCCCATCGAACATATCAATCTTGAGTTTTCCTTTGGAGATGAGTATGCCGATGATAATCAACAGCAAACCATAGCCTGCGTCGCCCATACAGAGCGCAAAGAACAACAGGAAGAACGGTGCCAGAATAGGCGTTGGGTCGAACTCCCCGTAGGTAGGCCAACCATACATACCCGTCAGCCCCTCGAAGAGGCGTGCAAAGCGATTGTTGTGCAACTTGATAGGTGTGTTGTCCTCCTCGGTTGGGTCTTCGGCTTGATAGTAGACACCTTGCTTCTCGAGCAGGTCGTCTAACGCTGCCGTCTTATCAAGCGGGCAGAAGCCTTCCAACAGTTTCAGACTGCCCTCTGCAATCGTATCCGTATTGAGCGTTACACGCTGCCAATCTATCTGCTGCAGCGTCGATTGCAGTTGCTCTTTGAGCGTGGGGATATTCTCCTTTGCCCAGAGTTCGATACGGGCATTCTGCGCCACGAGCAAGCCGTTTAAGCCCTCGACATCCTTCTGCAGGTCGACAGCGGACTTCTCGTTGAGCGTCTGCTCTTGACAGTTGTCGGGCAGTTCAGCCGCCGGCATATTTGCCCCCGACACCTGCACGAAATAGACTACAGAACCTATGGTTGCAACCTCTATACCCCACTCTGCTTGGAAGTGCTTCTTGGAGCAGGTGAAGTAACGCAGCGAATACCCCGCCTCACGCAATTGTTGCAGTCGCTCGGCTGAGAAAGTACCCCACGCCTGCATACGCTCTGCCTCTTTCTTGGTCGCGGCGATGCGCTGCTCGATATTGGTACGCTCCTGCAAAAGTTGGTCGGGTGCGCCGTTGGCAATAGTCTTACGCAACGAGTCCGCCTGCTGCAGCAGTTCCTGCAGTTTCGGGTCATCGGCTTGCCCTTCGCCCTTCTCGGTGATATGCACCACGCCGAGCGTGCGCAATTGCTCCAAGAAAGCCTCGTAGTCGCGATGGAACACCAAGAAGGTGTATTTCTTCATTTTGCTAATCATACCGCCTCCTCCT
>CAVKVE010000102.1:0-8178 GCA_963659655.1 Bacteroidaceae bacterium
CCCCTTCTTTCTAAAAGACAGGGCAAAGGTACGGGTATTTTTTGATATGCGCAAACATTCCTGCATTTTTCTAATCATTTTATTTTCAGTAGAATACGCCGCGACGCGAGCGTCGCGACCTTCTATTTTTATAAGTATTTTTGCCCTGCGAAAACGCCTCTAATTTTGGTTTGGGGAGGTGGAGTGGTTGGAGAACGGTATGTCGAAAAAGGTTTGGCGGAGGTATTTTGGGGGGCGAACGGAATTTGTTTTTCGGATTGAAAGAGGGTAATGGAGAAGATGAATGCTATACAATTTTAATATATTTTTCGAGTGATTGGCGTGGGTTGGCGGTGGAATTGGGAAAAGTTGGTGATGGGGAAATCTTAAAAATCGGAGCGTTTTTGGGTGCGTAGGTGGTTCGACGCTGCTTCGACGGTGGTTCGACCGTGCTTCGACAGAGATGGCTTTTTATCAATGGTTACGAAATCGTAATAAACAGCATGTTTTTGCTCCATGCTGCCTATGCAAAGCCATATAAAGATAGTGTTTTGCTCCGTTAATGCCCATTAATTGACCATTAATAGGCTTACGCCGTGGGTTTTCTCCATGCTGCCCATGCATGTCCATATAGAGGCTGCGGTGAAACAAATACTTGAAAAATTTGGTCAAATATATTCAAATATCTGCTTTTATCTCCATTAATTGCCATTAAATTGCCCTGCAACATGTATTTAGTGTGGAATTGGCGTTGGGTTGGTACAAAACAATAAGGAGAATATGTCAATCTGCATATTCTCCCTTATTGAAACTACTGCAATACAAATTGTTTTGCTATGACAGGTTATTTATTGTATTGCGCAGATGCTCGATTGGGTTAGTTCTCTGCTTGAGGTTGCTCTGCGGGTGGCAATTGGTCGAGTGGTATAAAGGTTGTCTTAATGCACAAGACGATATCATCTTGCAGTTGGTATTTATTTTTCTCCTCTTCCGAGAAATCAATGCCTGCAGAGGTCAACTGTGTCTCAATTTCTGCTTTAATTTGCTCTAACTCGTCTGCATTTATATCCATTTCCAACCACTTAAGACTATGTTGTACCTTTTTGTGCGAGGTAAGCCTACCCTCCATACGCAGTTTTGCTATCTGTTGCCAACAGTATGAATGATAAAATAAATCATCCGGTATATATGGGGAGACTATGGGTTGAACAGGTTGGTGCATTTCATACGACTGACGAATAGAATCTACCCATTGATGATTGTCGCCCTGTTCTTCGTTGAGACATTCTATCGTAATTTCCGCTGCGCCCAACGCTCGGATTAACTTGCAATACTCACGAATCTCCTCTTCCATCATCACTTTTTGATAGTCCTCAAAAGGTATATAATAGTTATTGATGCGCGGATGAGCAATATAGAGTTGATTGGAGCGAGGATGTCCTGCGGGGAACTGCAAGTATTTAGACGCCAACTCTTTGGATAATACCAATATATGTTCTTCTTCCCATAGATTGCCGTATTTATCCACCACCAACAGAAATTTTCGTTCTTGAAAACTTAATATTGGGAACTGTACTTGCATAAAGGCTTCATCAAAATAAGGAAATTTCTCTTGACACGATTGGACGGCTTCCTCGTTATAAGCAGACCCATTCGCAGTAACCAGTAATGCAACCTCTCTTGCCTGTTGATATTTACCTATGAAATAGTTTAGGTATGCAAAATGAAGCCATATATTAGGGGTATCAATATTGTTATCATAGCGTTCCATACATTTTTCTGCATAAGGAATTGCCTCCATGGCAGTTGCAATACAATCTCCTCCATTGAGATATTCATCCTTCGCTTTTACATAAAGTATATGGACAAGCGCATAATAATACCTTTCGGGGTCATCGGAAGAGTCTATTTGTTGCTTGGTTAATGCGAGTGCTTCATCCCAAGCCCCTTTGTTCTGTAGTCTTCTTATTTCATCATAGAACAAAATTTGGGGAACATTATAATCCTCCTTTGGACTTGAACCACCTATAATAGTGAAATATCGTGCCAAATCTTGTCCCAATATATTTGCATCATATTCACCCACTGCAAAATAACCCAATGGTATTTGCAGTAGTGGCTCCTCCGGTTCATTTATTGTTTCTTCTGTATCGCTGAAAAAATAAAAGCGCAGATATTCATCTTTATAGGTAACATAGTCAATATCTTTCCAGTCGAAAGATATGCTATTGTCCGGTTGGTTAATATCCTGAATAATATAGACTGAAACATCGGTGAAGACAATTCCTTTATTTTTTGTTCCTGCTTCAGAGGTATCTTGTACATAGAAAATCTGTTCTTCGGCAGGAATATGGAAATTCTCTCGATATGCATTGCTATCAATGTCTTTACGAACTGCCACATTGAAAGCACATTCCGGTATTTGTACAAACGATGACCATTCCGACGGCAACGCAAGCACCATTTGAATATAGGTTTCCGACAACTGTTGCGCACTATGCATTCTTCTATAGGCTTCCACAAAATCGTAGTCGGCTTCTTTTAACCAATGGATGTTCTTACGCGCTTGCTCTATAGCACTTGGAGTGGCGGCTTTCGCTTTCTTGGCAGCACTCAACAATGCGATGGCACCGAGAGTAGCACTTCCCATTTTCAATAAAGTACTTGTGCTATCTTGAACGGAACTATTGTCTGTAGTCGACTGTGTTTCTGCTGAATAGAAATCGGTATGAACCAATAGGTTTACCCATTTGTCAATCAGGCTTTGTTTTTCTTTGTCTTTCATGTCTGTGTGCGTTTAGTTTTTGTCTTTGTGTATGGCTTAGTTTCGTTTTACCCAGCCACGACCGGAATTAGTGGAATAGTACAGTCCGTTCGAGGTCTGCGCTAATAGTTCTCTTCCGCCGTCCATGAGCGTTAGGAAGTTGCCGCAACTTGTTCCGGTATAGCGGCTTACCCAACCTCGCCCCTCGTTGGTGGAATAGTAAATGCCCTTGTCGGTGGCGGCGATAATCTCTGCACCATAAGGCAACAAATCACGAAAAGTGCCGCAATTCGCACCCGTATAGCGGGTTACCCAACTGCGACCTTGTGTGGTAGAATACTCAATGGTATTCTTGGCAGGATTGATGCGTATCAACTCCGTACCGGTATTAATCATCTGTGGCATAATCGTTTATGTTTTATGTTTTGTGTCTTCTACGGAGAACGGTTTGTTGCTGTTACAATAGTTGGGTGAAATAGTGGCGGAACTTATCGAGACCGCTATACCATTGGCGGGATGAGGGATGGTATGGGTTAATCAAGGCAATGGTATGGCGCACACGAGGCACCTGAATATGGCACACATAGCCCTCTGTGTTGGACAGTTCCTGCTTGTCGAGCAGATAGGGGTTCTGCTCCTTAAGGCGCGAATGTATCGTGCTGCCCCAGATAACCACTATGTCCGGTTGCAACGCTTCGAGTGTTTCGATGAATGCAAGGAAGTCCCGCTCCGAAAGGTCGCTCGAGCGAGTATCTCGGTAATTGGTTGGCTCGGCAGGCAACATGAATTGCACATAGTTAGTAAAAGCCAGATAGTCCCATACTTCGGCGGCGTCGTTCGTCGGCAGCAAGTCCTGTATACCTTGCGAGAAATTGAGGTAAGTGCGCGGCATATCGTCCACACAATAGGTCGGCTCGTTGTGCAACTGCTTGCCTGCTGCCAGATACGGCGGGCAGAGATTGTCGTATTTCGAGGAGTCTTTGTTCGCCACACTCGTGCAGTCCGAAAAATACGGGCAGTGGATTTCGTTGCAATAGAAACTTGCTCCCAACACAAGCACTCGCTTGCCGCGAATGCCTGTTTGGTAACGGCTCCCTATATAAGGATGAAAGAATTGATTGGGCATAGAGGGGGGGGCTGATTTAGATTGAAACATAGAGGGTATCTTGCCGGTATCGCTTATTGCCTACGCAACAAGATACCCTCTTCTACATACCTTTTACGAATTCTGTTTCTTATTCTTGCCCAATAAAATTTTGGCTACTACGCATGCAAGGATAGCTAAAATACCACCGCCTGTTTTGCCTGTGTTTTTGTTCATACTGTTTGTTTTTTAGATTGTTATTATTGTTGATTTTCTGCGTAGGACACATCCTCCGCATTGCTTTTCATCCAATCAATTAGCCGCTGCTGATAGACTGTCAACTTATCGGAATACTGTTGTAGTTTGCTGTACTCCTGATTTCGTTCTTCCATATTCTTTTGAAGTTCCAGATACTGAGGGGCATAGTTCTTATAGTACTTCTCATCGCTGTTAAATGTGGCAAATATATCGGCAATGGCATCGTTAATCACTTTCTCGAGTTCTTTCTTGCTTTTCTCTAAATTTTCGTTGGCTTTTTCGTTGGCTTTTTTGTTTTTATATCGTTGGAATCCCTCAATAGCAGCTTCTATAACAATAGCAGCGATATTGGATCCTTTTGTGAGTTTCTCTCCCAACTTGATTGCTTCCCATGGCTTAAACTTATAACTTTTGAATGCAAAATCCCGCACCGCTTTCACCATATCTCCCGATATGTGGATATTCTTCAATGAAACTGCTCCTTTCTTGAGTGCTTCTGTTGCGATTGATTCCGCCCCCGATGTGTTTTTCTCGATAGTGACGATATGCGTTTCTAATGCAGCGCCATTGGCATCGGTACATTCGCGGACAATTTGGTTTACCTCATTGTTGAAGACATAAAAAGTGGTTTCCTCCCCTTGAACGCCAATTTTGCTTTGTAAGACCTCTTCTATCGTCTCCAATGTAGCATTGCCGATGTCAGATAATACCGTGTCTTTTAAGGCATTAAGCCTATCCGACATTTCTTTCTTGGCATGGTTTAGTTCTTGACGGAGTATGTTCAAATCCTGTGTATTGTCATGCAGTGTCTCTCGCAACTTATCTGCAGCCACTGCTACCGAATGACAATACTGCTGCACGCTGCCTAATATCATCCCGATAATATCCTTTATAGTCGCCAACTCTACAGAACGACGAAGTTCCAACGGATTGGTAGCCGCAATGACTTGGTTGATACAACCCCGCAAATCCTCGATATGGGATAATTGTTTGTACTCGTCCTGGTTCTCCGGTTCTAACCAATAGGATATCCCTTCTCCATACGGGTCGGCGGCAATACAAACAATATGCAGTTTCTGCTGCTCTTCCGCTGTCAAGCCTATCGTATCTTTCAAACGACCTATGAGATTCTCCGTCTTGATAGTGGCAACCGTATCGAAATCCTCTTTATCGGAAATATCATAACCGGTCTCGTCTATCTTGTTGATTACGAAAATAGTAGAATCCAATTTGCCGAATTGCCGCATTACTTTTTCGATAAAAAAAGCATGGCTGTCTTTTAGGGGATTCACGGCGTCGCAAATGTAGAGAACGATATGTGCTTCGCTGATATATTTCTCCGTTTGTTCCGAAAAACGGATATTTTTTCCGTCTACCTCTTTCGTCTTCGTACCAAAGAGTCCCGGAGTGTCGATTATCTCAAAGCCGCTTGCCAAGCCTTGTGGATGATAAATTGTAATTTCATCGGACGATTCGTCTATATCAATTTTCATATTGTCTTCAACACGCCCATTCAATCCGGCAACAATAGTGGTTTTACCATCGGAAAAACTACTTAGCATCACCACCTTTAGTGTGTCCGAACTCAGTGTCTCTTGCACCTGCTGCACCTTTGTGAGTGCATCCTGAAGATTTAAGTTCAACTCCTTACCATCATCCAAAATAGTAAGCAGTTCATTCATTTTCATATTCTGCGTTTTCATAACCTTATGATTGTTTTAGGGATTGCATAAATGTATTGATTTCGCTTTTTACTGTATCTGTTGCAGTCGTGAGAGACTCTATGTGTTTCAAATCACGGGAAAGTTGTTTTCGTATTGCATCGGCTTGCTCATCCACTTGGCAATTGATGTCTTTGATATATTGTCCTAACTGACTATGTACTTGTTGTTTCATTGTACCAATCGCTTCCCTTACTTTCGTTTTTGCATTTCTTTTATCCTCATCCGAACCCGCATTCTTGATGACAGTTTTCACTCCATAACTCATTCCTGCCAATATGGCACCTCCTATAGCACCGGGGAGTGCTCCTACACCGCCCAAAAACGCTCCGCCTGCAGCACCTGCTGCAGCACCACTAGCAACCGTGGCGGCAAACGAACCTACACCTTTGAGAATGTCTTTGAATGTGAGTTCCAATTCATCCATAATGCTTTCTACATCTATATCGGGGATAGAGACATCGCAGGTAATATCATGAGACTTGATATCTTTGAAGCAATCCAAATACTCTTTTTGCTTTTTGTCTAAGTCTTGGTTCAACTGTTTCATCTCGCTGGTGAATATAGAACGAATAGAAGACGCATGCCTACTGCTAAAATCTTTCGCAGCCGATTTCAGCCGCTGTTCCTTTTCATCATTTGATTTCTCATCGTCAATAATACTGCATAATTTGTCTTGAAAAGAGGAGAGCTCTTGTTCACTTTTCGATCGCATATTCGAGCGAAGATGAGATTTTGCGTTGGATATGGACTTCTGTATTTCTCTATCGTATTCTTTTATCCGATCTTTCAAACGAGTGATATCCACTGATTCTGTTTGCTCAAAGGCAGTAAGTTCTTGTGTCGTTTTATTGCATAGGGCGACTAATTTCTGCTTGTTTGCTGCAACTAACTCTTCATCAAAGTGTTCCGTTTTTTGTCGGATCAATTCTACTATTTGATTAAACCGACTGAAATCGTAGATAGCATCCGCACTTTCAAATATGGCTTTCAGTTTTACTTGTGTTTTATTCAGCAAAGGTCGTTCCTGAGAAAAGGTCGCTTTTGAACACAAGGCTAATAACCCTTGAATGGCGATATTGCCTTTATAAACATCCCCTAATATATCACGAAAAGTATCTTCTATCAGAGTAGAGTTCTTGTTTACATTCGCAGTCAACAAATCCTCATGATGTGATTTATATTTACCTGCACTGTCTTTGATGTTGTATATGGAATACACATTTACCCAATCATTTAGGTACTTCTTTATCTTCTGTGCCGTTGCCGCATCGGGCTTTTTGTTATGCCCCTGCACATAAAAAACAAGATGGGCTTGCTGCAACGCACGAGTAATATCCTCCTTAAAGTCCTCTTCTTTTCCCTCTATACCCGGGACATCAATCAAAGTAAACGGCTTGCCAAAGATATTCAACTGATACTCATCATAGTTTTTCGTAAAATCGGATTGTCCATCCCCTACTATCAAACCGTCTTCTCCCTTGGGTTTGTTTTCATCAAACAGAATGCGTAGGGTCTCGATTATGGTACTTTTCCCTGCATTAGTCTCACCGAAAAAAGCAATAACCAAATTATCCCACCGCATTCCGTTAATGGTTTGATCCATAACAGAATGAATATCTTCTATTTGTACCTTTATTTTTTCGGCATAGTCTGTTTGAATTCCCGTCAACTTGCTGTTTGCGGCATTGTATTTTGTGATGACAGATAGTGCATTGCTGAAGTAGGAGGTAAGAGTGGCATATTGTTCTTCGATACATTGCTTCGGGGAAAGAGTAGTATCGTTCTTTGTATTCGACTTTGCAGAAGCGGTATGTTTCATAGGGTGTTTGTTGTTTTTCGCTGCAAAGATACGGCGACTTACTGCCATAACATTGCAGTTGAATTTATTATCTGCTTTTTCTGCCAAATTGACCATTGGAGCAGGTTTTGTTTCTGCGGGAGTTTTTGTCGTCCCCCCCCCCTCTACGGATTGGGTTTCTGCCTGTTGGGCGTTGAGTTGTAATGCTGTCACAATGGCAGCCACTACAGGAGAATCTATCGGTTGGCTCTCGGTTAGTTCCTTTTTGGTAGATTGAGTGGTTGTTTTCTTGGAACAAGGCGTACCACACTCCGGACAGAATTTACTGCCTGCCGGTATCTCGGTTCTACAATTGGGGCATTTCACGGTGTATGTATTTTGATTTGTTGTTTCTATTGAATATTGACTTGGGATATGTATTCCGCTGCAAAGATACGGTGACTTACTGCCATAACATTGCAGTTGAATTTATAAAAATCACCTTCCTTTTTTTATCCTGAGGCAGATACGGACATAAAAAAAGCGTGAACTTTCGTTCGCTTCATTTGATTCTTTGAGGTTCTGGACTACC
>CAVKVE010000103.1:0-8008 GCA_963659655.1 Bacteroidaceae bacterium
GTTTTAGATACAAGAAATGTCTATAGTCCGAAATATTTATTAGCTCGATAGTTTAGAGTTGATGGTTGAAAGCAATGTTAGGTACAAGAAATGTCTATAGTCCGAAAGTCTATTAGCCCGATTTTTCTATCTTTTTAGGTGCTTTTTTTGATTAGCGACTCCTCTCGGACGTATCGCCCTACCATTACCCTACCATTATAGGTTCTTATAAGGCTCTTATATGCCCCTTTTGTGAGGCTTTTATATACGATATCTTGTAATACTTTTACCTGCTCTTTTTGAGCTCAAAATTTGCTCTCTATCATGAAAAAAGGCAGTATATTTGTTCCGCAGGTAGGTAAGATATAAAACAATCAGAGCGGCTTGAGAAAGCCGCTCTATTGGTGTGTGGTGGTATAGTTTGGAAAATCGATGTTTCTAGATACTATCTAAAAAAGTATAGCATTTCCGCCAACTATTCTTTTATATGAGCATTATGCAATGCGGTCGGCAATGTAAGCATCGCCATCAAATTCTTTGAGAATATCTCCTTTGTACTCATCGGGGATAATACTTGTTTTCTTCTTTTCTACAGAGCATTTAATTTTTGAATTATTGTTACTTAAATCGTTTTACACATTGCATACTGCTAAATGCATATGATGGGAACTCCACCTTCCCGTCTCTATATATGCGTAGAGCAGACCACCAAGGAGAAATGCGCTTGTCTTTATCATTTATAAGGATATGCATATCTTGAGCAGGCATATAACCTTCAGCGACAATAAAATCAACCGTTTCTCCATTGCTTGCCATATCTATAATAATCACAGTGTGTCCGGGACTTCCCCCGTTAATAAAAACATCTCCAATCTCTATTTTAGGAAATTCTACTCTTTCTAACTCTTTCGACAGCGACAATGTCCCTGCATAATTAAACACCATATCGAGGTATTTGCGGAAAGTGGGGTAGGAATAGTCGGGTGAGGTGGCTTTGTGCCACGATGTGCGGTTGCCTTGCACCGAAACACGCTCACCTTCTGCCCAGCGTTTATACTCACACAACCATCCATTCGTGAAATGGAATGCAATATCATCGTACCGCTTTTGGCTATATAACCACTCGGCACGCAAGCGAATAACCCAATCTGCACACTGCTGCACATCTTCCGTTCCCAAATCATAGCCATCGATGACGGCGTATGTTACATCAGTAAGGTGGGATATATCGCCATTATAGTAATGCACAGGTGTGCCTTGCGGCTTGAGTGCTAAATGCTGTAAGAAATATGCAAACGAGGTAGTATCTGTTATCTTAACCCGCTCGTAGCCATTCGGTACAGGTATCTCATACACATAGCGAGGAAAAGACACCGTATCCACCACCACGGCAACACTATCACTTACTACCTGTCCCTGCTCGGTGGCGGTAGTCTTTGCACAACCTACTGCGCATAAAAGGGGGAATGCCAACAGCCAATACTTATTCATACAATGTGTTATTGATTTCCATGCAAATATAGCACTTTCTTTCAAAATGAGCAATTTTAAGCTCTTTTTTGTTGAAAATGTTGTGTTTCTGCGTATTGGTCGTTTTTCCTGTTCAAGATATCATCAGCATGTCATTAGTTTGTCAATGGATAGCTTATTTTTGTTTCTTTTGTGGATTGGGCAGAAATGCTGCAATGATTCCCATCAGTGGCAGCAGCGTGCTGATATGGAAAATATACTCTATGCTGGTTTTGTCGGCAAGCCAACCGAAAAAAGCAGAACTGATGCCTGCGATACCATACATTAGGCCAAAGAACAAACCCGATATCATTCCTACTTTGGTGGGATATAGGTCTGTTGCATACACCAAGATAGATGAGAAAGCAGATGAGATAATCAAACTTACCAGTATGGCAAGAGCCACACACCATCCTAATCCTACATACGGCATAAATAGTGCAAAAGGCACAGCCCCGAAGATAGACCCTAGGATCACATACTTTCGTCCCACTTTGTCGCCTAATGCACCTCCTACGAGTGTTCCTAAGGCAGAGGTTGCTAATACGGCAAACAGGCAGTATTGTGCGTTTCGTACCGATAGCGAGAACTTATCCATCAGGTAGAAAGTGAAGTAATTTGTCATACACGACATATAGATATACTTCGAAAATATCAGTGTGATTAGTATTGCCATCGCCCAATGCACTTTTTTTCTTGAGTAAGTCGAGGCAACGTTGTTTTGCTTGCGGGGGCGATTCGATAGGTATACCATTTCATTGCTATACCATTGTCCTACCCAGAATAGGAGAATTGCGGCAATCACAGCCACAACGCCTACCCACGATACGGCAGTCTGCCCATAAGGTAGTATCATCCATGCTGCCAATAGCGGGCCGATGGCGCATCCTGCATTACCGCCCACTTGGAATATCGATTGCGCAAGGCTTTTTCGTCCGCCTGAAGCAATCTGTGCCACACGCGAGGCCTCCGGATGAAATATCGATGAGCCGAATCCCAATACTGTCACCGCTGTGATTATCAGTATTAGGTTATTTGCAAAGGCGAGTAGTATGAGTCCTGCCAATGTGAGCCACATCCCGGTTGTCAGTGCATAAGGGTGTGGCTTTCGGTCGGAGTAGAATCCTACGACGGGTTGCACAATTGATGACGCTAACTGAAAGAACAATACAATCAGTCCGATTTGGGCAAAACTAAACTGAAAGTTCTCTTTCAAAATAGGGTATATGGCCGGAATGACCGATTGTATCGTGTCGTTTAAGAAATGGGATATCCCAACTGCTACAAGAATGGCAAAACTGGTTCCCTCGGTTGTTTTTGGAGTGCGTAGATTAGCGTGAATAGACGGGTGATGTATAGCCATATTGATAGAATGTTGTTATCTATTTATTGCAAACAACGCTACCGTTTTTGTTCAGTAGCGTTGCTGTTTATTGCTAATTAGTTATAGAAAGAATAGTATCATCATTTGACCTGTCAGTACTCGCAGGAACATAGTCAGAGGATAAACGGTCGAGTAGGCGACGGCTGCACGGTCGTTGGTCGTTGAGTGCGAGGTGGCATAAGCTAATGCGGGTGGATCGGTTGTGCTACCTGCTATCAGTCCCATTAGTGTAAAATAGTCTAACTTGAGCCATGACCGCCCTATGATACCTACTATCAACAACGGCAACATAGTTATGATTACGCCATAGCCGATCCATACATAACCACCGGCCAATAGAGTAGGCACAAACGATTTCCCGGCACCAAATCCGACTGCTGCCAAGAATAGTGCAATGCCGATCTCGCGTATCATTAGGTTAGCGCTACTGGTTGTGTAGGTTACAATATGCAGTTTCGGTCCGAAGCGACCAAATAGAATAGCCACAATCAGTGAGCCACCGGCCAATCCGAGTTTGAAGGGTTGTGATAGTCCGGGGAATGCAATAGGCAGCGAGCCTAATGCCACACCCAATACAATTCCGATAAAGATAGATGCCAAGTTTGGCATATCGAGTCGTTTCTCCGAGTTGCCGAATACCTTGCTTACTTTTTCCACTTCGGCCTCATCGCCCACAACGGTCAAGCGGTCGCCTATTTGCAGTCGCAGGTCGTTGGTGGCGAGCAGCTCTATACCGGCACGACGGATGCGTGTTATGGTTATGTGATAGGCAGCGCGCACATTCAGTTCTCCGATGCGTTTCCCGTTCAGCTCATTTTTTGTCACCACAATGTGGCGCGATACGAAATGGGTCGCTTTTATCTTTTCTGCCGATATGGTAGTTGCTTCGCCTATCAGCAGGATGTTCTTCTCGTGCGATTTGTCAACCACAATTCGTACTTTGTCATCTATATGCAGCTCTGTGTCGGGGTCGGGCATCTCATCATGTCCGTCAGGGTGCACCAGTCGTGAAACTACAAAATTTACATTGCAGAGTTTGTGCAGGTCACGCACTTTGATTCCTTCCACTTGCGGGTTTTTCAGCAGCACATCGATATGTTCAATCTCCTCTTGTTCTCCTTTTTCTTCATTCACCCGTTTCTCTTCTTTGTCCAATTTAATATTGAAACAGAGTCGTATCAGCATCATGGATACCAATATACCCACTACACCCAGGGGATATGCCATAGCATAGCCGGTTGCAATGTCCGGGTTTGATACGCCTTTGATATCTGCGTACGCCTGTTGCGCAGCACCCAAACCGGGGGTGTTGGTTACGGCACCGAACAATACACCGGTCATGGTGGCAATATCTACTCCGGAAAGCAAATGGATTACAAAAGCAGTGATACATCCTAATAGCACAATGGCTAAAGCAAGCATGTTCAGTGCTAATCCGCCCTTTCCGAATGAAGAGAAGAAACTCGGTCCGACTTGCAACCCGATGGAATATACAAAAAGAATCAGTCCCAAGTCTTTGGCAAACGACTCTACTTGCGGGTCTAACCGCATTCCAAAGTGTGAGAATGCGATACCACAGAATAGAATCCATGTGATGCCAAGTGTTACCCCTTTGATTTTTAGTTTATTGCCAAGAAAAACGCCACAAGCTATGGCTAAGGACAACACAAAAATAGAGTGGGCAATTCCCGTGCCCGTAAATAGTTCGACAAACCAGTTCATTACCAATTGTTGAATGTGTGAATCGGAATGGTGATAGGTGTTCCTTTTAGATGTACATGGCAACGCCGTTATGTTGGCGTGCTTGTTTCGTTACCTTACCTTAAAAAACGACGGACCTAATACCTATTCCTTCAAAAAGGAGCACAAAGGTACTGCTTTTTTCTTATATGCCCAAATTATAGCTTACTATTTGCTCGGTTCTTAATTATTTTGTACCTTTGTGCAGAAATATGCAACTTATGAAAATCCGTCGTTTCTTTTGTCTTTTGGGGGTATGTCTATTGGCCTCAATAGCCTATCCGGACAGTTGGGCGCAGTATGAGCGTTATCGTGCTTTGAATGATACGGTTCAGTCCTCTCCACGAGCTGTGTTAATGGGTAATTCCATCACCGATTTTTGGATCACCACCCATCCTGATTTTTTCGAACAAAACCATTTTATCGATAGAGGTATCAGTGGTCAGGTGTCTTCGCAGATGTTGGCTCGTTTTCGTGCCGATGTGTTGGATTTGCATCCAAATATGGTCATTATTCTTGCAGGTACCAACGACATTGCCCGGAATAATGGTTCCATCGATTTGGATTATATTTTGGATAATGTGCAGTCTATGTGCGAGTTGGCTCTCTTTCATCATATCGAGCCGGTTGTTTGTTCTGTTTTGCCCGCAGCTCAGTTTTGGTGGCGCAAGGAGCTACAGCCGGCCGAAGATATTCGCCAATACAATTCACTTTTGCGTTCCTATGCTCAGTCGCAAGGTTTCTTGTTCGTAGATTACTATTCGGTCATGGTTGATGCGTATGGTGGTTTATTACCGGCTTATTCCGATGATGGGGTTCATCCTAATGCGGCAGGCTATACCATTATGGAGCAAGTCCTTACCACTACCTTATCAACTCGCCCTTAAGCATTACTATTCAGTCAGTTAACTCTTTTTTTGTATGACTCATCCTGTCTTTATCGTAGGTCCTTGTGCTGCCGAGAGTGAGGAGCAAGTGCTTGCCACAGCATACGAAATAGTCCGTCTGTTGCCGAATCAACGCCTTATTTTCCGTGCGGGGGTGTGGAAACCTCGTACCAGTCCCGATACATTCCAAGGAGTCGGCGAGCCGGCACTTGCTTGGCTCTTGCGAGTCCGTCAAGAGACAGGCCTGCAAGTCGCCACAGAGGTAGCCACACCGGAGCATATTCGTGCAGCATTGGCAGCTGGTATAGATTATCTGTGGTTGGGGGCTCGTACGACAGCCAATCCCATCTTGGTGCAGCAGTTGGCCGATACGCTGGCCGCTACACCTCATCCTTCCTTGCAAGCCGTGTTGGTCAAGAATCCGGTCAATAACGACCCGCAGCTATGGTTGGGCGATATTGTTCGTCTTGAGCAGATCGGTGTGCCGGTCATGGCGATACACAGGGGGTGTAATCATCATCCTTGTTGGAGTATGGCGCATCGGTTGCATGTTTCGCGTCCTGATATTCCCCTTTTGCTCGACCCTAGCCATTTGGGCGGTATGGTTGATCGAGTGACGCCTTTGATGCAGCAGGCAGAGTCTTTGTGTTTCGATGGGGCTATGATAGAGACGCATATTTTTCCGCATAAGGCATTGTCCGATGCCAAACAGCAGCTCACCCCCGCTCAGTTGGCGGAGGTGTTGCGTACCTATCCGTTATCGCACGAGGCAGATGAACAGTTAGAATTGCGTTGGTTGCGTACGGAGATAGATGAGTTGGATGATGAGTTATGGACTACGATAGCGCAACGAATGGAGGTCAGTTCCGCTATTGGACAGTGGAAACAAGCACACGGAGTGCCTGCTTTGCAGCAGTCCCGCTTCGATGATATCCTGTCCCGTCGGTTGGCATGGGCAAGAGAGCAAGGTCTTTCTGCCGAGATGGTGGAGAATGTATTTCGTGAGATTCACCGTGAGAGCCTCAGTCGCCAACAATCTTTATCGAACTGACGATAGAAAATGTCTACGTTATTCGTTTTAGGGTAACCGATAGGGGATGGAGGAAATGAAAACTATTTACCTATCCAATCGCTTCAATATCTTTCCGTATCTGTGCTTGCAGTTCTTTCAATGTATCAAAACGCTGTTCGTCGCGCAGTCGTTTAGAGAAAGCCAGTCGTATGGTTTTCCCGTATAGATCCGTATCCGGTTCAAGGGTTGGTATATGCACTTCAATTGTTTGGTGCGTGTTACCAATAGTTGGGTTGTCGCCAATGTTTACTACGGCTGCATAGGGTTTCTTGTCGCCGTCAATGCTTTCCACTTTCGCTTTATATACGCCGGCTAAGGGTACCAATTTTTCGGCAGCTACGGACAGATTTGCCGTTGGAAATCCGATTTGTTTTCCGATCTTATTGCCATGCATCACTACGCCCGTCATACGATAGGCATAGCCTAATAGCTCGTTGGCTTCTTCCGTCTTTCCGGCTTGTAGCAGCATGCGTATTTCGGTTGAGCTTACATGTTGCGGCAGTCCGTCTTCTGCGAACGACACTTGCGGTTTGTATTGCCCCAGTGTTATGATCTCCACTCCGACTCGTTTGCCGGCTTCTACATAGTCTTGTCGGTCGCTAAGTCGGTCGCAACCAAAGCGATGGTCATACCCCATCACAATTGTTTCCACATTGTACTGCTCATGTAGCAGCTGCATAAACTGTTCTGCAGATAGATTGTATAGCTCGTTAAAATCCAATACTATCAGATTGTGTGCAGCTTTATCTGCATCGCTCCCTAATTGTTCCCGTAGCAGTTCTTCCCGTTCTGCTAATGTTGTCAGTAGCAATGGGTGATACCCATTTTCTAACACCTCTTGTGGGTGTTGTTGAAAGGTCACGATAGTGGGCTGCAATCCTCTTTGGTCTGCTTCCTCTTTCAGCTTTGCAAATACATAGCGATGCCCTACATGCACTCCGTCAAAGAATCCAATCGTTGCAATGCGTTTGGGAAGTGCCTCTTTGTATCTCGTTTCTGTTGTATTCATTTGTATTTCTATACCTTTTCGAGCCTGTGACTCGTCTGACTAAAACCTCTGCAAAGGTACATATTTTTTTCGAAAGTACAATATCTATCCATCGAAAGCTTCTAAAAATCAATCGAGTCTATCCGTGGTTGGGTAGGCTCGATTGCGTATTGTAGTTCAAAAATTCTATTTTACATTCGGTTCGGTACTTCAATACCGAGCAGTTCCATAGCGGTGCGTATAACTTTTGCCACCGAGGCAGACAGCATCAATCGCATGGTGCGTATCTCTGCATTGGGCTCGTTGAGTATCGAGTAGTCGTGATAGAACGAGTTGAAGTCGCATGCCAGTGCGTAGGCGTAGTTGCATAGCACGGCGGGGCTGAACTCATCGCCTGCTTGGCGCACTTGTGCAGGGAACTCTGTCAGTCGCTGTATCAGTGCTAACTC